>NZ_ARPN01000055.1:0-209571 GCF_054966645.1 Pseudoalteromonas sp. SANK 73390 | reverse complement strand
CATATTGTTCGTACAAATAACCAGCTAAAACATCTAAATAGCCTATTTTACAGTCAACATTTAGATGAAAGGCCTCACGCATGACTAAATGGAACACTATTAGCCACTTAATTACTCTGGTCCACTCTAGCCGGGTACCTCTGTCAGAGTGGAAAACTCTTCCTTTAAGCAGCTCCCACTTGTTATAAGCGATTGTGATTCCGGTTGTTGTGGGTTCAAGTCCCATCAATCGCTCCAATTTTCTTTGCATGATTCTATTCAATTTTCTATTTTTTTAAACTACGTAATGTATCACTCAATCCAAGTATCTATTCCACTTGGTTACTTACGATTTTTTTCAGCAAGTGCTTTTGATTTAACTTATACCAATGGCATTAAATCAATGATCAGATATTGCGACAGATAAATGACTTCGTAGCCTGGCAAAAATTCTAATATGTAGTTATTTTAAATGACCCATTTTTAATGCAGTAAATGGGTCATTTAAAATAAAAAAATGCCACCTTTCGGTGGCATTACACACGGGATTATTTCTACGTATAGATAGAAATTCTTTACTTCCAACTTCTCATTTTGTGACCTTTCACAGCATAGAAGAGGATAAATAAGTAACTTGGTATCATTAAGCTATATGCACCTTGAGCACCCAGTCCAGCCACATTACCAACACCAATCAACAGTGGTCCTAGCGCACCACCTGCAATACCCATAATCAACAAGCCAGATGCTGTACCTGTCAATCTGCCCAGACCATCTAAAGCTAAGGGCCAAATCGCAGGCCACACCATTGCGTTAGCAAAACCTAGCAATGCAATACACAATAACGGATCTGGTAGCTCAGGTCCACCAAATGGAACAAGAACCAAGTTTGCAATAGCATATGAGTCATTGCTGCCAAATACAACCGCCAATACAGTTACAATACCAGCAATTCCAGACATCACCAACGCATTTTGTTGTGACATAAAGCGTGGGATCAAAGCGATACCTATTGCATAACCGATGAGCATACAAGCCATAGTATAAGAAGTCATAACCGAATAATCTGCAATGCCTAATTGCAAAGCGTACGAGCCAATAGTATCAGCAGCAATAACTTCAACCGCAACATATAAAGCAATACCTATGACACCCAATACCAGGTGTGGATGACTCAATGTTTCTTTAAGCTCACCTTTACTGGTTTTGCTTTCTTCGTCAAATATAAGGTCCGGTAAAGGTGCGAACTTCGCAAAAAGAGCGAATATAAAGATTAGTCCAGCAATTCCTATATATGGCCCGATTAAGCTGTTAGCCATGATATCTTTTTGCTCTTGGCTTAACTTCACGCCACCTTCAGCAAGGCCGCTTACAACCACTGCTGCAAATATAATTGGCACAATGACACCCGCAGACTTATTGAGCAAACCCATAATGCAAACTCTTACTGCAGCTGACTTTTCCGACCCCATTTTAACAACATAAGGGTTCACGGCCGTTTGCAAAACAGTTTGCCCAACACCTATCATTAATTGTGCAAACAAAAAGATCTCTATCATTTGCATTTTTGCTGCAGGAATATACATTAATGCCGATGCGGCCATAACCACACAACCAATAGCCATTCCATTTTTGTAACCAACTCGCTTAATAAGCATCGCAGATGGAATACCAGCAACCGTTACTGCAATATAAAAAGACGATATAATAAAAGAGGCCTGCAGCGGCGTTAGCTCCAACATTTGTTGTAAAAATGGTGTAATTGCACCATTCAACCAAGTGATACACCCTAAGATGAAAAACATTGAACCTGCGAGTATCATTGGCAACCAAATACTTTGCTTCTCTTTATCTTCAATTTCCACGATTGCTTCCATAATTTTCTTCTTGTCGCTAATTTAATATCATTATTTGGGCTGCATCTAAAAATGACAGCGCTGACATTTAACTTTACGTTAAAATTTTATCTTTGACTAGTTAGATTTTAAACACAAATGTAACTAGAACTAAAACAAACTACCAGCGCTAGTTACTCGCTGTGTATCTAAATCTACATGTAACTAGTTTAACCCGGTGACACGACTAACATTATTTTCACCATGACGCGTGCGCAACTTTACTACATCAACATCATTGATGTTCACAGGCTCGTTATACTGCAACCATGTTTGCCCATTATTTAAAGAGTATTCGATAGTCAAATACGGAAACGCACTATTGGCATGTAGTTTACCGTCTTTCAACAAGGCTCCTGGCACAGGTAAATTGGCATTGACTCCGCCCTTTTGTAATTTAGATAGCTCTTTTAAAGAAATGGCTGCCGCGAACTCTTGCCAGTCTTTTGCAAAATTATTTTGATTTGCACCTAAGCTTTCCCACTCAGCTTTATGCCACGCTCGTTCCGCAACCGATAAAATACGAGGGAAAATCATCGCCAGCACTTGCTCCTCAGTACGAATGGTTTCACTCCATACCTGTCCCTGTACTCCTAAGATATTTTCTGGCTTTTCAAGTTTTGGTAATTCACGCCCAACTAAAGCTTCAAGGTTAACAATTGGTTCGCGGTTGCGCGTAAAGTCAGCATTGCCATACACATCATCTGGCATATATCCAAATGCTTTTTTAGTATCAATGTAACGTGTTGCCCAATAATAACCTCTTTCATCAGGGTGAGCTTCATATGGGTGATCAAAGTATAAATGGGTGCCATGCGATAAAATAACTTGATATCCATCATTCGCAAGTCGATATGCCCTATCAGCTACCCCCCACTCCCATATATTATCCCAGACATTAACCGTAACCTCCTTATTGGGAAAGCCATCTCGATTAAATGGGTTAACTTTGTCGTACATTAAACCATCCTCCCAAGCACCAGGCGTAATGCCACGTTTATCGAAAAGACTAGCTACTCTTTGCGTAAAATACGGTTTTAAGTCAGCAACGCCCGCTACACCATTATTTGGCTCTGAGAATAATGCCTGACATGCTTTAGATTGACTCCACGAGCCACTACCTACTTCATCACCCCCAAAGTGTAAATGGGTTAGTCGTGTACCTGCATCTCGATACATACTTTGCAGCTCATAGGTCACTTTATCAATAAATGCATAAGTAGAATCAAGGCATACATTCATAGAGTTATCATGATAGTTTTGCACCGTGAGGTATTGTGATTTATCACCCGGCTCACTGAGTAAATATGCACTTGCAGCACTTTCATTGCCTTTTTTTGTGAACTTTTTATATCTGGCTTCCATTGCTTTTATCGATGCTCTCGCATGACCAGGGCCTTCTATTTCAGGAACTATTTTAATGTGCCTTGCTGTCGCAAATTTAAGTAACTCCACAAAATCTTTACGAGATAAATAGCCATTACCAGAGCCTGATTTAAATGGCCCAGTGCCCAATTGCGTTAGTAAACAGCTCTGCTCACTTAAGTCAAAACAGCGATAGCCACCTATTTGGGTTAGTTCAGGTAGATCGGGGATCTCTAAGCGCCAACCCTCATCCTCTGAAAAATGCCAATGAAGCACATTCATTTTATAACGCGCCATGTGCTCAACCAACTTGAACAGCGCATCTTTACCGTGGTAATTACGCGCATTATCATAGTGCATTCCTCGCCAAGAAAAGCGTGGGCTATCTTCTATTTCAACATTAGGAATTTCGATATTCGCTTGAGCATCAGGTGAAAACAGTGCAAGTAAGCTTTGTATACCATAAAACACACCAGCATTATCCGTACCCAAAATAATTACTTGCTCATCGTCCACCTCTAAATGATAACTTTCGGCTTTACCTTTAGCGATTGATTCATCCACTTTTAAGATTATGACAGGTGAGTTAGCAACTGAAATATGATCAGGCTTTGCCACTAAATTCAAGCCATAAGATGCTAAACTTTGCGTAAATACATTCACTTCAGATTTAAGCCTACCCGCATAGCGAATTTGCCAATCACTATTAAGCACCGCAGTGCCTCGGTTAAAATCGACGTTACTAGGCTTGGGAATAATACGCTTAATTGCTTCTTCTTTACTTACTGATAGCTTTTGTTTATTACGTTCAAATCGCAACTGAGCATTTGCAATTTTGGTATAGTCAACAGGGTCATTATAACGCTTTAGTTGGTTTTCTCGTTCAATTGGTGCCACAAACTGGGTAAAGTCTTCAGTATCTGTATTTGCAAAAATAACTGGCTTTTGAGAATTTGCCACCATAAAAGCACGCGGCATAAAATCACTGTATGCAGCAAGCCAAGCACTTGCTTCATATTGCACCTTTAAACTGTCACCACTAGCGAGGCCTGCAAATTCTTTGGTAGGAACTAAACGGTTAAGATCGCCATTTATGTGTTCAATTTTTAGACCTGCGACCTGCTTGGTTTGAATTTTTCTAATTGAATGAATATAAATCTGCCAATCACTCTCACCTTTTGGCAAAGCAACACCAGAGTCATTTTTGAGGGTAATAGACGCAAGTACACTACCGACCCCTTTATGAAAGTTATCCTCAACAGCAAACATAAATTCAGTGCCTTGAGTGAAGCGCTGCAATTGAGCCTGTGACAATGCTGCATGAGTAAACAGTGGTGTGGCCACCATCGCAGTGGCGAGTAAAGTGTGTTTAAAGTTCATCCTAGGCTCCTTTATAAAGCGGCTACATGTTCGCTTAATTCTCTTGTTTTAAGTGCGATTTGATTAATAAATAGCTTAGTTTATGTAATTTCATCATATAGAAACAAAAATGACAGCGCTATCATTATTTTTTCATATTGGTGCAATAATACCAATTGCATTAAATAAATAATAAGATATTACGACAAATTAGTGGCTTAATAACTAAACAAATATTTCAGTATATCGTTATTTTACATAAGTAATTTTTAACATAGTTAGTGAGTTATTTAGGCCACTCAAATGATTAATGTTATAACAAAACTGATATGTGTAGTTTATTGGGCATAAAAAAGCCCGCAAAATGCGGGCTATAGAACGAAAAATACGACTAATTACCAAATTTTAACGCGTTGCTCAGGTGCCAAGTACATTTTATCACCTTCTTTAACGTCAAAGGCTTTATAAAATTCAGGCATATTAGGTAATACGCCGATAACACGATAATGACTTGGTGCGTGCGGGTCAGTTACTAGGCGATTACGTAATTCTTCATCACGGTATTTTCTGCGCCAAATCTGCGACCAACCCATAAAGAAACGCTGTTCGCCTGTATAACCATCAATTACAGGTGCCTTATTATCACCAAGAGAAATTTGATATGCTTTATAGGCAACAGTAAGGCCACCCAAATCTCCGATGTTTTCACCTAGTGTGAATTCACCATTTACGTTAGCATCTTCAAACGGCTTAAATTGGTCAAATTGCTCAACCAGCTTTTTCCCTAGCACCTCAAACTGCGCCAGATCCGAGTCGCTCCACCAGTTTCGCAAGTTGCCGTCACCGTCATATTTAGCGCCTTGGTCATCAAACCCATGGCCTAACTCATGACCAATAACAGCGCCGATTGCACCATAGTTAACCGCATCCTCCGCCGCTAAATTAAAAAATGGCGGCTGTAAAATAGCGGCAGGAAAAACAATCTCATTATTTACCGGGTTATAATACGCATTCACAGTTTGTGGCGTCATAAACCACTCAGAACGGTCTACTGGACGACCAATTTTATCGATCATGTTCTGATAAGCCCACTGACTGTATCGAACGTAGTTACCTAACAAATCGTCACGATTAATATCAAGAGCTGAGTAGTCTTTCCACTTATCAGGATAACCAATTTTGGGTGTGAACTTGCTTAACTTTTCCTTTGCTGCAACTTTCGTCTGGGCACTCATCCACTCTAATTCATTAATTGCCTGCTCAAACCCTTTGATTAGGTTTGCAACCAGTAGCTCCATTTTAGCTTTGGCTTCTGGTGGGAAATATTGCTGCACATAAATTTTACCAAGCAACTCACCAAGCACTTCATTACTGGCATCCACGGCTTTTTTCCATGTTGGCGATTGCTCTTCTAAACCGCGTAGTTTTTTACCAAAAAAATTAAATTTCAGTTCAACCATTTCTTTGTTCAATAACTGTGCATGGTTGTTTACAAAATGAAAAGTTAAGTAATTTTGCCAAGTTTTAAGTGATGTGTTTGCAAAAACACTCGACAAACTTTCAAAATATGAAGGCTGACTAACAACGAACTCCTCTAAATTAAGACCTAGCGCTTGAAAATATGCTGATAATTTAAAATCAGGCATTAGCTGTTCAGCTTGTGCAACTGTCATTTTATTATAAGTTTTTGTTGCATCTCTACTTTCTACCCGCGTCCAATGTGCTTGCGCCATCGCTTTTTCAAGCGCAAAGATTTCTTCCGCAACTTGCAATGCATCTTCGTTCCCTAAACGGCTAAATACCTGTGCTATGTATTCAACATACTCAGCACGTAAGATGCTAAATTTTTCAGTGTCTTTTAAATAATAATCTCTATCCGGTAAACCCAACCCTGCTTGATATAAGTAAAGTGCATGTTCGCTAGAGTTTTTCGCATCATTATTTACATACCAACCAAATGGGTTATCGCCGCCTTTTGTTAACATACTTGCCATTAGTGTAGGTAATTCACTCTTATTCTTAATGGCATTAATATCTGTCAAGTATGTTTTTATTGGTGATAAGGCCAGCTCTTCACGTGCTGTTTTATCCATATAGCTAGCATAAAACGCCCCTAACTTATGCTCATCACTTCCCAGTGCTGATTGTGAGTTAGCTTTAGCCCTTTCTAACACATCTTTTAGTGCTTTTTGTGATTCATCATATAATTGCGTGAAAGAGCCATAATTTGATTTATCTGCTGGTATTTTGGTTTTTTCTAACCATTTTCCATTTACATGATAATAAAAATCATCTTGCGCTTTTACTGTTCGGTCAATGTTATTTAGGTTAATGCCAGACACAAATGCGGTTTGAATAGACTCTTGCGATGCACTGCTGTTAGAGATCGTGGTAGGTTCGCTACAGCCAAGCAAGCCTAAAGTAATTGCAACACTTGCTGCAGTTAAAGTAATTTTATTCATTTATGATTTTCCTATCAGTAATACATGATCATACTAAACGTCCTGTTTACCTAAAACAAACTCAAAGCAAAGGTTGGTATAAAAGGAAAAGTAACAAATCATGTATAACTATACGTAAGATTAAAATTCAGCCTGTAATTTAGCCACTATTTCCAAATTAGCAGTGGGGAAAGCGAGTTCATGAAGCTGTTCAATACTAACCCATTTACATGGCTGTCCCTCTAACCCTTTTGGCTCTCCGGAAAAATTATTCACTAAATGAATATCTAAACATACATGCTTGTCACCATAATCATGCTCAATAATCATAAAGGCATCTGAGCTGTGAACATTAATATTAACTTCTTCTTTTAACTCTCGATTAAGTGCATCGGTAACACTTTCACCTGCTTCTACCTTCCCACCGGGAAACTCCCACAAGCCGCCTTGATGTTGGTGTTCACTACGTTTACTAACAAAAATATTTCTATTTTGAATGATTACACCCACAGCTACTTTTACATGTTTCTTAGCCATTTTATCCTCTCGAAAAAAAAAGCGACCTAAGGCCGCTTTTAAAAATTTATACTTGAGTGCTTACTTACTTTAACTTACCACAACACTGTTTAAACTTTTTACCTGACTTGCAAGGACATGGATCATTGCGTCCAACTTTCTGTTCAGCTCTTGCTGCAACCGCAACGCCTTCAGGCACCTCACCACCAACGTGTTCAGCTTCTGCATGCTGATATTCTTTTGGCATTTGTTCACTGCGGCGGTGTTGTTGCTCTACTTTCTCGACATCTTCTTCAGCACGCACTTGTACCTTACTAAGAATACCAACTACATCTACTTTTAAGTTTTCTAACATTTCAGAGAATAATTCAAACGACTCGCGTTTATATTCTTGCTTAGGATTTTTCTGTGCGTAACCACGTAAATGAATACCTTGACGTAAGTGATCCATTGCAGCTAAGTGATCTTTCCAATGTTGATCTAAGCTTTGTAACATAACCGCTTTCTCAAATTGGCGTAACACATCAGGACCAACCATCAGCTCTTTTTGCTTGTAAGCAGAATCTAATTCTTCTGAAATACGATCGCGCAGCTTTTCTTCATATAACTTTTCATCTTCAGCAAGCCACTGTGCTACTGGTAACTCGATTAAAAAGTCACCTTTAATTCTTTCTTCCAAGCCTGGAATATCCCACATTTCAGCCAAGCTTTGTGGTGCAATGTACTGATCAATGAGGCTGTTAAGTACATCGCTGCGAATAGCTGCAATAGTTTCTGAAATATCACCTTCGACAAGTAACTCATTACGCTGCTCATACACTACACGACGTTGATCATTTGCAACGTCATCATATTCTAACAATTGCTTACGGATATCAAAGTTTCGCGCCTCAACTTTGCGCTGTGCATTTTCAATGGCACGATTAACCCAAGGATGCTCAATCGCTTCCCCTTTTTGCATACCAAGCTTACGCATCATATTAGTCATACGTTCGCCAGCGAAAATACGCATTAAGGCGTCATCCATTGATAAATAAAAACGGCTTGAACCCGCGTCACCTTGACGACCAGAACGACCACGTAGCTGATTATCAATACGACGAGATTCATGACGTTCAGTACCAATAATATGCAAACCACCAGCGGCAATAACCTCATCATGTGTTTTTTGCCACTGTGCTTTTATCTGGGCTATTTGTTCATCCGTTGGATTATCAATTTTTGCAATGTCAGCCTGCCAGTTGCCACCAAGCACGATATCTGTACCACGACCCGCCATATTTGTAGCGATTGTAACTGTACCAGGTAAACCTGCATCAGCAACAATATCGGCTTCTTGAGCATGGAACTTTGCATTAAGTACATTGTGCTTAATTTTTTCTTTTGTTAAGAAATGCGATAAGTATTCAGAACTTTCGATTGAAATAGTACCAACAAGCACTGGTTGACCACGTTTTTGACAATCTCGGATGTCTTCCAAAATTGCGTCAAACTTTTCATCTTGTGTTAAATAAACCAGATCAGCACGATCGTCACGGATCATTGGCTTATTGGTCGGAATTACAACTGTATCTAAGCCATAGATTGACTGAAACTCAAAAGCTTCTGTATCAGCAGTACCAGTCATACCTGCTAACTTATCGTAGATACGGAAATAGTTTTGGAAAGTAATCGATGCTAACGTTTGGTTTTCATTTTGAATACGTACGCCTTCTTTGGCCTCAACAGCCTGATGTAAGCCCTCAGACCAACGACGCCCTTCCATTGTACGTCCCGTATGCTCATCAACGATGATAACTTCGTTATCTTTAACGACATAATCAACATCTTTTTGATATAACTTGTGGGCACGTAGTGCAGCATAAGCGTGACTTAAAAGCGTAATGTTACCTGCTGAATATAGAGAATCGCCTTCTTCGATTAAGCCGTGCTCAATCAACAATTCTTCTACTTTCAGTTGACCACGCTCAGTTAAATGGACCTGCTTTGATTTTTCATCGAGTGTGAAATCACCGTCACCTTCAATACCTTCTTCATCTTCTTTTTCTTGCAGTTCTAATAACGGAACTAAGGTATTAACTTTGGTGTATAGCTCAGAGCTATCTTCAGCTGGACCTGAGATGATTAATGGCGTACGAGCTTCATCAATTAAAATCGAGTCTACCTCATCCACAACAGCGTAATACAGTGGACGTTGCACTCTTTCATCAATGCTAAACGCCATGTTGTCGCGTAGATAATCAAAACCAAATTCGTTATTTGTACCGTAAGTAATATCAGCCGAATACGCAGCTTTTTTCTGTTGAGGCATCATGCCAGGTACGTTACAGCCAACGCTTAAGCCTAAAAATTCAAACAGCGGACGGTTAGTTTCTGCATCACGCTTTGCTAAATAATCGTTAACTGTTATAACATGAACACCCTTACCTGTAAGGCCATTAAGATATGCAGGTAGAGTCGCAGTTAACGTTTTACCTTCACCTGTACGCATTTCTGATATACGACCTTGGTGCAAAACAACACCACCCACCATTTGTACATCAAAGTGACGCATGTTAAATACACGCTTTGATGCTTCTCGTACCGTTGCAAACGCTTCAGGTAATAAATCGTCTAGGCTTGTACCTTGTTCAAAACGCTGTCTAAATTCAGCTGTTTTTGCTTTTAACTCATCGTCTGAAAGCGCGCCATACTGCGCTTCAAGGGCATTTATTAAAGCGACCGTTTTTCTTATGTTTTTAATAGTGCGGTCGTTGCGACTACCAAAAATCTTGGTAAATAAATTAGCTATCATGTTAAAACCGTTTCACTCTTGTGATGGCTGACCTACGCCACATCCATATTATTTTGGCAGGTGAGGTCGCACTGCTTCGCTTTGGCAACAAGTAAAGTTAGCACTTGTTGTATTGCCTAAATTTAAAATTATGCCCTATCATACCAGACTCAGCGACAGTGCAAACCACTGAAGTGAAATCAACCCATTTTTGTGTCAATTTAGTACTGCTATATAATTCAATGGCGTTACCGCTATCCATTTGAGTTAGTTATTAACTGCTTCAATGGTATCTGAGGTTGTTATGTAAGATGGGTACTAGACTCTATAAATTCAAGGGTGTCAATAAAACTTCTGTTGTGCCTTAGAGAGCGTTATACTGCTGACAGCATTACCAACGAGGCTAGGCACGGTATGGCAAAAAGTCGCTATGATCCAAAACAGCTCAATGAATTGATGGGTAAGTGGTCAAATAAGTTAGTTAATTACACCGACAAATCAAAAAAAATGGCTGAACTACAGCAATGTCTAGAAAAAGCCATTGGCCCTATTTTAAGCAAGAAATCTCGGGTTGCTAATTATCGTGATGGTACTTTAATCATAGAAGCCGCATCTGCTACTTTGGCAACTCGACTCAACTATCTTAAGATGGAAATTTTATCCCAGTTTCGCAAAGCGGGCATGATTGAATGCTCACAAGTTAAAATCACAACTAACCCAGAAGCGCAGCAACGTTTGGCAACTCGCCAAGACACTAAAGGTAAGTTACAGAACACTCAAACATGTAACCGTGTCATGAGTGAGCAAACAGCGGAGCAATTAAAAGAACTTGCGAGCAACGCCCCGCCAAGTTTACAAGCCAAACTGCTCAAACTAGCTGCTCATGCGCAAAATACAGATAAAAAAAATGACGCATAATGCGTCATTCATTGTGTTAGCCAAGTTAAATAATGAGTTTTGGCGTATACAAAGTCGTTTTGAGGTTTTTTGACGTGAGATTTCAAGGTTTTTGAATTAGCGCGCAGCCATGGGCACCATTTTCTTCATATTTTGTCAAGCCTCTGACTTTTAAGCGCTTATTGCGGTTTTTGCTGAGTGTCCAGTGGTGGATAATGTCTTCCGTTAATCCCATCCCTACAACCAACGATACGCAGTGCTCGCTTTTTATGCCAAAATAAGTAGCCTAGAAATAAAATTTTTAACATCCCCAGAGGATCAACCGCTGAGCGCTCGTTGTTTTTACAGTAGAGGTGCGATACTTCATCACGGAAAATTCAAAACCAATCATGAAGCCTATGAGGCGGACTAAATGGTCCTTAGTCACGAGTTGGTCAATGGCGAGCATTTCTTATTAGAATTGCTGGGGGTGGTCTTTAAGCATTGTGAATACTCTAAAGTCACTACGCTTATTTGATCAAAGTGCGAGATCGTTGTCTCGCACTTTTTTAACAACCAGAACCCAGCATTGGCTGAGTTGGTTTTATTTAACTTAAGTTTGGATAAGGGTTTTCAAATATGAAATACTTTGTCACTGACACTACTTGCAATCCAGAGAGTAAGCACTACAGCCTTATTCGACAAGTTCGCTTATCCAGAGCTAAGGCTACTTAGTAAGCTGTTTAGATAAAAACATTGCATCACCATAACTGAAGAATCGATATTTTTGTTCTATCGCCGTGTTATAAGCCTGCATAATATTATCTTGACCAGAAAATGCACTTACGAGCATTATCAAAGTTGATTCTGGTAAATGAAAGTTAGTCACCATCGCATCAACTACGTTAAATTCATATCCAGGGTAAATAAAGATATCAGTGTCGCCAGTAAAAGCCTTTAGTTCTCCACCATGCACCTTAGCTGCTGACTCCAAAGAGCGCACTGAAGTAGTTCCAACAGCAATAACTCTCCCGCCTTTAGCTTTTGCTGCCGCAATGGTATCTACCACCTGCTGTGGTACTTCAATATATTCGCTGTGCATGACATGCTCATCAACCGACTCTACACGCACGGGTTGGAATGTACCTGCGCCAACATGCAACGTAATAAACGCCATTTCTATGCCTTTATTTTTGATGTTTTGCAGCAGGCTTTCATCAAAATGCAGCCCCGCAGTTGGCGCTGCGACAGCACCTGGCTTTTCATTGTAAACGGTCTGATAACGCTGTTTGTCTTCTTCTTCATCCGGTCTATCAATATAAGGTGGCAAAGGCATATGGCCAATTTCTTCTAGAATATCAAATACACCTTGTTCACCAGCAAATTGTAATTCAAACAACTCCCCCTGACGACCTAACATTGTAACTTCGGCTTTACCTTCAAGAATCAAAGTAGTACCCGCTTTAGGCGATTTACTAGAGCGAACATGTGCCAACACTCTATGCTCATCCAACACACGCTCGACTAATACTTCGACCTTTCCTCCTGTCGATTTTTGTCCAAACATACGTGCTGGAATAACTTTAGTATTGTTAAAAATCATGACGTCATTGGGTTGCAGCATATCCACAATATCAGTAAAAATTTTATGGGAAATAAGACCGCTATTTCCATCAAGAGCCAGTAAACGGCTACTTGAACGCTCTTTTTTTGGATGACGAGCAATTAATTCATCTGGAAGTTCAAAACTAAAATCAGCTACGCGCATGACAACATCTCATGTAAGGAAATTGGCGCCAAGTCTAGAGATCCCTGTAGGCTAAATCAAGTGCTTGTAACCTTGCGAAAATAGCATTAACCTAGCACCGTTATATAAAGCCTAAAGTTGATAATTTGCAAGTAATTATAAATGTTCTGTTATTTAAAGTGATTAACAATAAAAATCAGCTAGTTAAAGTTTATTCAGTACCGAGGTGTCGCTTGTTGTTTAATTTTAAATTGGAGTTAAGGCGTTAATTGTGGCCAAACAATTAAATTTATTGATTGTAAACTCTAGTAAGCAAGAGCGAAATACAATAAAAAATACCCTACATAGCCTTGATGTTTTCACTTTTATTGAATGTGAAGATAGTCAAATTGCCTTGCAATTTCTCAAAAAGCAGGCTGTCGATGTGGTGATCACTGGGCTGGACGTTGGCAAAATAGATGGCTGGCGTTTTTCACGAATGGTTCGTTCAGGTTTACTACAAACCCCAAAAAATACACCTATTCTATTAATTCCACCTATTTACTGCGAGCGTATAGCTGAAACAACCGCTAGAAGCTATAGCATTGATGCTGTATTGCCTTTTGAACGCCATGCTCAACTGCCACATACTTTAGCGAACGTGCTATCTACACATTTAGAGAAAAGTAGCCGTCTAAACCTTTTATTACTTGAACCAAATCAGCAAAGAGCAAATGAAATTTGCCAACACCTATCTCTGAGCTTTGCTTGCCAACACGTCCATACCACCCATGATGCCTTATCGCTTTTTAGGCAGCAAAGCTATGCTATTATTTTACTTGATGCAACAGCGACCCGTGGTAATGCAGCTAAAGAACTTGTTGGCAGTATTTTAAAACATAACCCCAACCAAGCTATCGTCACCATTATTGATAGCAGAGATGCTGATTATGCTGAACAGCTGTTATTACTTGGTGTGACCGATTTTGTACGTGAGCCCTACGATATTTCAATTTTAAGCAAAGTCTGTGACCACGCTGCTCGTCGTGAAGATTTTATGGTTAGCTATGCTGAATTTGAAGAAAAGGTATCGCAACTAAGTCGCAGCGAACAAAACTATAAAGACCTATTTTCTGCGCATCAGCGTATTTTGTTACATCTCAATACGGTCGTAATGGAATTAGATCAACAAGGGTTAATCCGCTTTATTAACCCTGCTTGGGAAGCATTATCTGGGTTTGGCATCAAAACAAGTTTGGCGCAGTCTCTGTGCCAATTTGTCACAGCAGAGCATCGTAATGCGCTACAAGAAGTGCTTAATAAGATAATTAATGCACAGCAGCAGCAAGCCAAAATAGAGCTACAAATAGCTCACCAAAAGCAACATCAAATATGGGTTGAGTGTCGCTTTCAATTAATCAAAAATAGTAAAAGCAAAGTAACGATTACAGCAACGCTTGATAACATTCATGAACGAAAACAAGCAGAACTACAACTTCGCCACTTAGCACTACATGATACGTTAACGGGTTTGCACAACAGATACTATTTTGACCAACAACTGAACAAAATATGCGCTTCAGTAACACAATCTAAACATGTAGAGCATGCTTTACTGTATATAGATTTAGATCACTTTAAAATCATCAATGATAGTAAAGGACACCAGCAAGGCGACATTGTTTTAAAAGAAGTGTCACAACTGTTTGGCAAAAATATCAGTGATGAACATTTAACCTTTCGCATTGGCGGTGACGAATTTGCAATTATTTTAAGCAATACCAACTTACTTGATGCGCATATAGCTGCTGAAAGTATTTGTATGGCAATTGAAAAACATAAATTTCACTCTGAAGAACATAGCTACTCGATAAGCTGCTCAATTGGCTTAGCACAAATTACTATAGAAAATCATGATGCGAATGAGTGCTTAAAACAAGCGGATATTGCCTTATACATTGCTAAAAACTTAGGCCGTAACTTAGTGCATTGCTACACTAAAGAAGACGCTAATAATAGCACATTGCAAGCAGGTTTAGAGTGGGGACATAGTGTCAGAGAAGCGCTGCAAAACAACCTAATAGAGCTACACTATCAACCCATTTGGGACTTTAAAAATAACACCATAGCCTATTTTGAGGCACTATTGCGCTTAGTTATAAAGAACGAACTCATTTATCCAAATCAGTTTATACCTGCACTGGAGCTACTCAATGATACTTTCTTGATGGATCAATGCGTGATTAAAAACGCCATTGCAGCTGTAGCTAATCACGACTCACTAAATCAAATAGCAATCAACCTCTCTGCACAATCATTTTTAGATGAGCGACTACTTCCTCATATACAAGCCTGTTTAGTAGAGCATCAGGTGGCAGCTGAAAACATTATTTTTGAAATTACAGAATCTGCAAGCATCAATAATCTTAGCGCAACTCAGTCTATGATTGCGAAACTAAATCAACTAGGTTGTCATTTTTCAATTGATGATTTTGGTACTGGTTTTAGCACCTTTAGTTACTTAAAACAGCTGCCAGCACAGCATGTGAAAATTGATGGCTCATTTGTGCGCGATATGCTTAATGACCCAATTGATTTAGCATTAGTAAAAGCCGTGCACGACATTAGTCATTCGCTAGATAAGCGCTCTGTTGCGGAGTATGTTGAAAATATCGAAATATTTAAAGCGCTAAAAGAAATTGGTGTTGATTATGGCCAAGGCTTCTTTATTGCTCGCCCAATGCCTATTTATGAACTCAAAAAAGCCATTCCAACTATTTTATCCCGTAAAACAATCTGATAAAAGATTTATACAAAAGTCGACTTTTCCTTCCGGTAAAGTCATCTATAATTACCTTATCAGAGGCTGTCCAGCTAAGTTGTTGATTTTTACTTTTTAGCCAGACATTCAACGGATTGAGTTACATCACCTTATGGACGACTAGGAGTATGATTATGCACCAATTAATGACTTTTATTTTTATAATCAATATTTTAATCGCCATACAATGTTACCGTAATGCGCGAGCAAAAGGCTATCCCAGTAAGCTATTTGCTGTGTTAGGCTTGATCCCTTATTTCAATTTAGTGGTTTGGGTTTATTTATTGTTCTTACCTAACCTTAGCTCAGCTAATAAGTTTGAGCCTTCTTAGAGCGCACTTTGCGCTCTAGTTTTCTTCTTTTGGTTGCTCACACTGTTGATTTACAAACTCTCCAACTTTTTCGCTAAATAAACGAAAATCGAGTATCCGACCCGTTGTTTTACGCCACAATAAACCAATCTCTCTGTATGCATCACCCAAAACCCCATTAGTAACAATAGGCTTACCTTGTAAGATACCCGCATTAAGCGCCATTTGAGGTAAAAAAGTAACTCCATTTTGATACTCAACCATGCTCAGCAAAGTATGTAAGTTAGCGGCTTCAAACGGATTAATACAATCACTTCTATTTAAATGACAAGCACTCAACGCATGACCTGTCATGCAATGTTCTCGTTCTAACAAAAAAACACTTTTATCTGGTAGTAAATTCAGGTCGCTAACATCAGCGGCAATTTCATAATCTTGGTGATGCACCAGTGAAAAATGATCTTTAGCCAATACTTGCGTATGAAAACGCTCTGTATGATAGGGTAAAGCCAACATGGCCATGTCGATATGCCCATGCTCTAATTTATCTAATAATTTGTCACTGGTATCCTCAACGAGCACCAATTGCAATTGATTAAACTGCTGTAAGCAAAATTGATAAAGGGGAGCCGCTATAAAGCTGGCCACTGTGGGGATCACTCCGAGTGTCAATTTGCCTGATAATGGGTGCTTATAGCTTTTAGTTAACTCTTTTACACTCATGGTATCAGCGATTATTTTTTTCGCACGTATTACTACTTCTTCACCTATATCAGTGAACATCAAACTTCGATTTTCGCGCTCAATCAGCTGACAACCTAAGGTCTCTTCGAGCGTTTGAATCGCACTACTTAATGTAGACTGGCCTATAAAACAGGCTTCGGCTGCTCTACCAAAGTGCTGATGTTGATGTACGGCAATTAAATATTGAAGCTGTTTGATACTTGGCAAGTTGGTCACGATACATGAATTTACATAGAAATATAATGGCTCTCAGTATAACCATGATAACTAACTAGTAAAACCTTCTTTACCAATTACATTAAATAAATGATCAGATATTGCGATAGATAAATAACTTAGAAACAAGGAAAAATTCTGGTATGTAATTCTTCTAAATGAGAAGCTTTTAACGCAATTAGCATCAGATCAGTTCCCCAAAATGATTAAGTGTTATTGCAAATTGGTATTAACTAAAAGGACCCATATAAATAAAAAGACCCCAGCACCAGGTACTGAGATCTTTTCAAGCTAAAAGTCTGTCTTTCTAAGTTTAAACGCCGAAGGCAGTTCTTAAAATATAGAATATAACAATAGCAAGCGCAGCGCCTACTGGCAATGTAATCACCCAAGAAACTACAATGTTTCGAATAACACCCATATTCAGTGCAGCAATACCACGAGCCATGCCTACACCTAATACAGCACCAACCAACGTTTGCGTAGTAGATATCGGTAAACCCGTACCCGATGCAATTACAACCGTCGATGCTGCCGCTAACTCTGCCGCAAAACCTCGACTTGGTGTTAAGTGAGTGATCCCTTCACCAATGGTTTTAATTACTTTTTTACCGAGAATAGCAAGACCCGCAACAATACCTAAGCCCCCTAAAGGTAAGATCCACCAAGCAAGTGCAGCTTTTGCAGTCATCATACCTTCATTCTCAACAATATTAACAACTGCTGCTAATGGGCCAATTGCATTGGCAACATCATTAGAACCATGCGCAAACGCCATACAACACGCTGTTAATACCATTAATACCGCAAATACTTTTTCAACATTATTAAACTGCATTTGCTTATCGGCTTGAGGGTCTATTTTCAAGCGTGCAATCGCCATCTTACCAACCAGTCCTACCACTACCGCAATACCAATCGCTAAAGCATACCCTTCAACAGCGCCTAGATTAACTCCGATATGCTTTAAGCCTTTTTTGATAGTGACTAGCGACATGATAAAACCCGCTAACCCCATATATATAGGTACATAACGTTTGGCATTTTGTAGCGGTGCAGAAGTGTCAAATATGAGTTTCTGTGCACTCATAAAAATCAAATAGGCTATAAAACCGGAAATAGCGGGAGTAACTACCCAGCTACCAACAATACCCGCAACTTTACCCCACTGAATTGCTTCACTACCCACAGCAACAAGTGCAAAACCAATAATTGCACCAATAATAGAATGAGTTGTCGAAACTGGCCAACCTAACATTGAGGCCAATAATAACCAGGCTCCAGCGGCAAAAAGTGCCGAAATCATACCTAAAACCATTAGCTCAGGAATATCAGCAAAAGGTGTGGCATCAATAATGCCCTTACGAATTGTTGAAGTAACTTCCCCACCAGCTAAGTATGCACCCGCAAACTCAAAAACCATGGCGATCAAAATTGCCTGCTTGATAGTTAGCGCTTTTGAGCCAACCGACGTACCCATCGCATTAGCAACATCGTTTGCGCCAATACCATAAGCCATAAAAAAACCAACTGCTGCTGCAATTAATACCAGCACAGTGCCGTAGGATGCAATGAATTCCATTGTAAAACCTTAATTATAAACGTCTTAATTTCTTAAATTAGCGTGCGAGCATCAGCTCTAATCGAGAGCCTACACGCTCTGCAATGTCTGCCAGTTCACCAACCCATTCAATGATTTTATACAAAAACATGACATCAACAGGGTTTAGTTCAGCTTCAACAACACGTAACTCTTGGCGGATTTTAATTTGCATTTCATCCGTATCTTGTTCGATCGCATCCAATTCGACCAACATTTTTTCTACCAAGGTCACTTCACGGCCACGGAAGCCAGTCTCTAGCAACTCATCAAGCTCATTGATAGCGTTAGATGCTTGCTTTGTTGCATCTACACAACGCTGTAAGTAAGCTAAAAAGTCAACTTGGATAGATTTGGGGATCACCATTTCACGGCCCACAACGCGACCTGCGATGTCTTTGGCCTTATTGGCAATTTTATCTTGGTGGGTAATCAGTTCTAGTAGATCAGTTCTCTCTACTGGCATGAATAAACCGCGAGGTAACTGTAAGCGAACTTCTCGCTTCAATTTATCAGCATCGCGCTCTAAATTACGGATCTGAATCCTTAGCGCTTCGGCTTCGGTCCACTCTCCATTGAAGACGTGATTAAAAAACGGGATTAAAGCTTTACTGGCTTTATGAACGATTTTAATGTGCTCTTCCACAGGCTTTATAGGTGATTTTGCAAAAACCCCTAAAAACGCATTAGTCGGCATAACTGACCCTTAAATCATAATTGTATGCTTTGCGATAGGTGATTTTACAGCATTAAGCAGCTTTGTGAACGATTTTTATTGATAAGATAGATTAAGTTGACCTTAACATACCATGTAAAGATCAACTTATGTGATATGAATTAGAGAGTCTTTTCTATATCTTCTTGAGATATATGACGAATATCTTTACCATTTACGAAGTAAATTACATATTCGGCAATATTTTGACAGCGATCACCAATACGTTCCAAAGAACGTACAGACCAAATTAAGTCCATTATTTTTGGAATAGAACGTGGGTCTTCCATCATGTAGGTCATAATTTGACGTGTAAGCGCTTCATACTCTCTATCAACTTTAGCGTCTTCTTTATGCACTTCAAACGCACGCTGTGCATCCATGCGCGCAAAAGCATCTAATACATCATGTAGCATTTTGGACACTTGGCGACCCATATTTTCAATATTAACCAACAAGTCTTGCTGGTCTTTAGTAAATGAGTCTAAAGCCACACGAGCAATACGCTCTGCTTCATCGCCAATGCGCTCTAAATCAGCAATTGTCTTTGCAATTGCTACCACTAAACGAAGATCACTTGCAGCTGGCTGGCGTTTGGCAATAATTCGAGTACATTCTTCGTCAATATTTACTTCCATTGCATTAACTTGGTAGTCGTTTTCACTGACCTTGCGTGCTTTTTCTGCATCACACTCATTGACAGCGTCTAATGCTAGATTAAGCTGTTGCTCAACTAAACCGCCCATGCTCAGTACATGGTTGCGAACACTTTCTAGTTCATCGTTAAAACGACCAGAGATGTGTTTATTTAAATTATGTTCCATATTAAACCCCTTTAATCAGCTATTTAACCGTAACGACCAGTTATATAGTCTTCGGTTTTTTTCTTCGATGGGGTAGTAAATAACGTGTTCGTATCCGCATATTCAATCAACTCACCCATGTACATAAATGCAGTCTGATCAGATACACGCGCTGCTTGTTGCATGTTATGAGTAACAATCACCACCGTATACTTATTTTTTAAGTCATTAATAAGCTCTTCAATGACCAAAGTCGAAATTGGATCTAGAGCCGACGTTGGTTCATCAAGCAGCAATACTTCTGGCTCAATTGCAATTGAGCGAGCAATAACTAGACGTTGCTGCTGACCACCAGATAGACCAAAGGCACTATCATGAAGTCTGTCTTTCACTTCATCCCAAAGGGCTGCACCACGTAACGACTTTTCAACTACCTCATCTAGCTTACGCTTATCTTTAATACCTTGTAAGCGTAAACCATAAACCACATTTTCGTATATTGATTTTGGAAAAGGATTTGGACGCTGGAACACCATACCCACGTTACGACGCAATGCAGCAACGTCAACACGCTTGTCATAAATGTTCTGACCTTGCAAAATAATCTGGCCTTCAATGCGGCAACTATCAACCAAATCATTCATGCGGTTAATACAACGAAGTAATGTTGATTTACCACAACCTGATGGGCCGATAAATGCAGTTACCTGGCCCTTTGGGATCAACATATTCACGTTACTAAGCGCTTGCTTATCACCATAGTAAAGATCTAAGTCTTTAATCTGCAGAGATGTCTGCTCTGGAGTCAAATTTGCAAGATCTAGCTTTGTTTGGCCATTGGCCTGATTAACTTCTGGAGCTACTGTAATCATTACTTTTACCTACTTAAAATCTTTACTATTAATGTTCTAGTGATCTGAATTTCTCACGTAAATGGTTACGAATACCAATCGCGGTAATGTTCAATGTAATAATCACGGTCACTAACAAAAATGCAGTTGCATAGACTAATGGTCTTGCTGCTTCTACATTTGGACTTTGGAAACCCACATCATAAATATGAAAACCCAAGTGCATAAACTTACGGTCTAAATGAATATACGGGAAGTTACCATCTAACGGCAAAGTGGGTGCCATTTTCACTACACCGACGAGCATTAGCGGTGCAACTTCACCCGCAGCCCGTGCAACGGCCAAAATAAGACCCGTCATAATAGCAGGGCTTGCCATTGGTATGATAATTCTCCATAGCGTTTCTGCCTGAGTTGCACCCAGTGCAAGAGAGCCATGGCGCACTGTACTAGGAATACGTGATAACCCTTCTTCTGTAGATACAATAACCACAGGCAGCGTTAAAATAGCTAAAGTTAATGCTGACCAAAGCACGCCGGGGGTACCAAACACAGGACTAGGCGCAGCTTCTCGATAGAATAATTCATCAATAGACCCACCAAGCATATACACAAAGAAGCCTAAACCAAACACACCATATACAATTGAAGGTACACCCGCGAGGTTAATAACAGCAATTCGAATCATTTTTGTCACTGCATTTTTGGCGGCATACTCATGTAAGTATATTGCAGCAACGACTCCAAATGGCGTCACAATTACAGCCATTAGCATAACCATAAAGACGGTACCAAATATGGCCGGGAATACCCCACCTTCCGTGTTAGCCTCACGAGGATCATCACTCACAAACTTGCTAATTTGAGTAAAATAGTGCCCTACTTTGGCAAAATACCCCATATCATTCGGGAACCATACGTCTAATACTTGATATAACGGTAACGTCACTAACTCACCGCGCATATCACGCACTACAACCTGATCACGCTTCGCTTTTTTACGCAATGCAAATAAACGCTCTTCAAGTACTTTGTAATCGTCACGCAATTGCGCTCGTCTGGCCTGCAATTGCGCCACTCGCTCGTCAGTTAACGCGTTATCAAATACATAGCCTTTTTCTGTTAGTCGCAAACGCTCTAATTCATAATTTATATGGCCTATATCACCATTTTGTAAGTCAAGGGCGTCTTCATTTAACTCAACAGCACGCTCTACTAACTCATACAAGCGTTCTGTTGCGTTGTCTGTGACTACATTTCCATTTTCGATAACCTGCTCAACATAGCCATAAAAGTTACCATTTTTACTACGTTCAAAAACAGCAAGTTTTTCAGGTGCAGACTGCTGCTTAATATCAGTTGAGAGTACCCAGCGAAAATCTAACTCTACATATTCACGGTTACCAGTTTTAACGAGTATACGTTCTATAAATTCACTGTCGTATGCTGATAAATCAAAACCTGCCGCTTCTAGACGAGATTTAGGTACTTGCTCACGGTCGTAAATTTCACCAATCACAACCTGCTCACTAACAGAGCCATTTAGATGCAACTCAACAACTTGTGAAGGCCAAAAAAAGCTAAGACCTTTCCAAGCAATCATCGCTAATAAACCCAGTACCGAGATTAAGCTAATACTAACGGCACCGCCTGTCATCCAGATCCAAGGAGACCCTGACTTAAACCACTGTTTTACCATGTCATGAACTCCAATAATTACATTGAACTGTATTTTTCACGAAGCTGCTGACGAACAAATTCAGCCACCGTGTTAAATACAAAGGTGAAAATAAATAAAACGAATGCCGCAAGGAAGAGAATTCGATAGTGTGAACTTCCCACTTCTGACTCTGGCATTTCAACCGCAATGTTAGCTGCGAGCGTACGCATACCTTGAAAGATACTCCAATCCATAATTGGTGTATTACCTGTTGCCATTAGTACAATCATAGTCTCACCTACAGCGCGACCTAACCCCATCATAACCGCTGAAAATATACCTGGACTGGCGGTAAGTAACACCACTCTCACTAATGTTTGCCACTGCGTAGCACCTAAAGCCAGTGAGCCATTAGACAAATGTTTTGGTACACTGAAAACAGCATCTTCAGCAATCGAGAAGATTGTTGGAATAACCGCAAAACCCATCGCGATACCAACCACAAGTGAGTTACGTTGGTCAAATGTCATGCCCAGTTCATTGGTTAAGTATTGACGAACGTTACCATCAAACACCCACTCTTCTACACCACCGCTGATAGTAAAAGATAACCAACCTACAAATAGCACGACTGGAATAAGTAACATCGAGTGCCAGCCGTCAGGCACTTTATGACGAATATTTTCAGGTAACTTTGTCCAGAAAAACGCCGTTGCAATAATCGCCGTTGGCAGTAGCAATAGTAATGCAACAATAGCTGGCAAGTGCGTTTCAATCAAAGGTGCTAACCAAAGGCCAGCAAGGAAGCCAAGAATAACTGTCGGTAAAGCTTCCATAATTTCTACTGTCGGTTTTACCACTCTACGTAATTCACTCGACATGAAATAAGCTGTATACACAGCCGCAGATAATGCAATTGGTACGGCAAAAAGCATTGCATACATCGCAGCTTTAATAGTACCAAAAGAAATAGGTACTAAAGAAAACTTTGACTCAAAGTCATCTGATGCAGATGTTGACTGCCATGTATAGGCAGGTTCTGGGTAGCCCTCGTACCACACTTCTTGCCACAATGCAGACCAAGTAACTTCAGGGTGCTCATTATGCACATCAAATACGGATAACTGCTCACTTGAGAGTAACAATACCGCATTAGAGCGTGGAGATACCGCGAATAACTCAATAGCACCATCAGTAACTTTACCTTGCCATAAATGTGCCTGGCTCGTAGTGTAGTAGAGACCTAAATCTCCGCTACTATTGGTGGTGAAAAATGTGCGACGATAATATTCGCTATAAATATCCACTTCACTATTTTTAGGCGTCTCAAACGCTCTAATTTTTTGAAACTTACGCCCTGTATCTGAGTTCACTTCAAACCACTGAGATACTTCACCATTATCGTTTGCGAGCATCAATGAGTTGGCGCCTGCAAGTAATGAAATACCGACTAAGTTTGCATTTTCTTCATTCGCAGCAAGAACCTGAAGTTGCTCAACTTCACTAGGGTAACGCGTATCAAAAATATAAACTTGATTAGCAGAACGAACAAAAGTACGTGTGGTGTCAGGTGTAATAAGCAGTTCGTCAATTCGGCCATCAATTTCAAGTTCTGTGCGTTCAACAACCCACTCCACTTCACCGCTAAACATGTTTTCTTCAGCCGTAAATGAGGCAAAAATAATGCGTTTATCTGCGGTTAACGCCACAACCGCCGTTTTATCTTCATAATGACTGAATGCAAAACGCGTTATTGCTTCGCCATGCTCATCAACAAGTAATTGTTTGCCATCAAGGGGGTAGCTTAAGCGCGGCGAAATAACACGCTCATTGCCAGGAAAGGTGACTAAAAACGAAGGTTTTACTAAGTTAACTTGACCATTATCTAAGCCGTACGCATACTGCCCCAGAAAAGGAGCGCTTTTAGCGACACTGGTCACTTGTCCATCAATATTAACAGAAAGACGTTCAATTAGCCCACCGGCCTGCTTACCTTTAATGTGATAAAAGTCTACATGCCCTGTATTACTAAGCAAATAAGCAATTTCAGTTTGCTCCTCAACACCAACACCAACATATTGTTGCGCGTTGTTTAACGTGACATCAACACGCTTTTCTACTTTTGCTGATTCAAATATTGGCTGAACTACATAGAGTAAATAGAAGAAGATCAACAATAATGCGATCAACACCATCACCCCACCAGCTGATATACCAAACTGTGCAAACCGGTCTTTTAATAGACGGCTTCTATCCGTTTTAAAAGACGGTTTCTGCGGATTGGAAGACATCAAAACACCCTTTCATTTTAAAGTTGGCGGGCATTATATTTCATCAAGATGACATTTATGTTACACCGAGTTCGGCTAAGCATTATAATAATATAAGGTACAATTTGTGACGGTATTATTACGCTCATTAAAGAAAATGATGTATTCGTCACTAAGTATTTTTTCGTGGCCTAATTTAGTTACATTAATTGCGCTATATCACTCTACTGATTAACAAACCAAACACTTCAATGATTGAGCCAAAAAAAGAGCAATAACGGCTTCTTTCTATGCCATCCCTTTACATGATTATTCACTTAAAATACAACCCTACAGACCTCTTTTTGAAACATTGCATAGCTATGATTTGGAAAGTCCATACTTCAAAGAAACATGCACGCAAGTAAAAATCGTTTTCATTTCTTTACAAACTAACAAATAATTCTGTTGGACATCATAGTTTGGTGAACTAATCTTAGAGTGCGGTATCTACCTTTGTAGGCTATGTATAAGGATTGTACCCTCATTTGCTTAAACCGTTTTTTTCCACCGCTATGCTTATTTGAATAGCAAAAATAATTAAAGAGACACGCATTATGAAGCAGTTAGTTTTAACAATAATAGGAAAGGACCGACCCGGTCTGGTAGAAGAGATATCTTCAGCCGTACTAGCGCATCACGGCAATTGGCTCACAAGTAACCTTAGCCACTTGGCAGGGCAGTTTGCAGGGATCGTTCAAGTAGAAGTGGCCGAAGAACATATGCAACAACTCCAAGATGGTTTGAGTACGCTACCTGGACTCGATGTGAAAATGGAAACTGGGGATATTTTAAATGATAAGAATGCTCCTGAAACCATTAACCTTGTAATAACTGGTAATGATAGAAAGGGTATAGTGCAAGAGCTTGCAAGCGTAATCCGTCATAAAGGTGCCAACATCACCCACCTTAACTCTCGTCAGCAAAGCGCACCTAACTGGGGCGTACCAATATTTAGTGCATTTGCCACAGTGACACTGCCCGTTGGTATGAATAAAGACAATGTTATTGATGCCTTGGAATCAATTACCAGTGATTTGATCGTGGATATTGAAACAGAGTAATTGCCACTCACAGACACATCGTTGTCTTTTCATCAAAAATACTCAAATATGACAAGTTGCCAGTTTACAAGACACTTGTCATACCTACGTCATATTATGGACCTATATTTGACGCAGCGTATTTTTCGTGGATGTCACAATGCAAGCTCTGCCTTCTCAGCCTAAAACGGTTAGTTATTTTGCCAAAGAATTAAGTTGGCTATCCTTCAACGAACGAGTGTTACAAGAAGCTAAAGATAGTAACAATCCAATTATCGAACGTATTCGCTTTTTAGGTATCTTTTCTAATAACCTTGATGAATTTTTCCAAGTGCGAGTCGCTGATGTAAAACGTCGTATCTTGCTCAATAACTTACCCAATACAAACTTTGATGAAGACGAGGCTCTGCTAAGCCAAATTAATCAGAAGGTTTTGCAGCTAGGAAAAAAATTCAATTACATTCATCAACTAATTTTAGCTGATTTAGAAAAACATCAAATTCACCTTAGCCAACCACAAGTACTATCAGAGTTTCACCAGTTATGGCTAAAAGATTATTTTGAAGATCAAGTTTTGCCTAATATGTCTCCAATATTATTGGCTGAAAGCAAAGATTATTCTGATAACATGAATGACACCATGACCTACCTATTCGTTCACATGAGTGGTGAAAAACAGCATTATGCTCTTTTAGAGATCCCCACTGACCGACTAGCTCGTTTTGTTCAGCTTCCTCCTGAGCGTTCGCGACGCCAAAAACACATTGTTATGCTCGACGATATTGTGCAGTTTTTTTTAGCTGAAGTATTTAAGAGTTTTTTTAATTTTGACAGTATTGAAGGCTATGCAATTAAGTTAACACGTGATGCACAGTATAATCTTGATGATGAGATTGAAGAAGGGTTATTAGATAAGATGTCTAAGGGCTTGAAACAACGCCTTTATGCAGAGCCTGTTAGATTAGTTTATAACGAATCAATGCCAGAACACATGCTGAAGGTCATGAAAAAACGCCTTGGCGTCACTAATCAAGATGATCTAATACCTGGCGGTCGCTATCGTAACTTCAGAGACTTTATTGCCTTTCCAAATGTAGGTAGACGCCATTTAGAGAACAAGCCATTACCCCCACTACAAAGCCAAGCATTTAAAAAGCATGCCAGTGTTTTCTGTGCCATTACAGAGCAAGACATTTTACTGTATTACCCTTATCACACATTTAATCATATGCTCGAATATGTTCGTCAGGCGGCATTTGACCCGAATGTGACACAAATAAAGGTCAATATTTATCGTGTTGCGCGCCAATCAAGGTTAATAGCATCACTGATCAGCGCGGCTAAAAATGGAAAGCATGTCACGGTTATGGTTGAACTTAAAGCGCGCTTTGATGAACAGAATAATATTGAATGGGCTAAGCATTTAAGTGAGTTTGGTATCAAGGTTATGGTAGGGATCCCTGCTTTAAAAGTACATAGTAAGCTGTGCATAATCCACCGTAAAGAAAAAGGCAAAATAGTCAAATATGCTCATATTGGTACCGGTAACTTTCATGAAAAAACCGCAAAAATATATACTGATTTTAGCTTATTTACTCGCCACCCGGATATCTGTGAAGAGTGTGATAGTGTATTTCGATTTATAGAAAGCAGTTATCGTCCTTTTCATTTTGAACACTTAATGATTTCACCACTCAATGCGAGAGACCGTATTTTAGATCTGATTGATCAAGAAGTGAAACATGCTGAGCAAGGGAAAATGTCTAGAATAACAATAAAAATCAACAATTTAGTGGACAAGCAGTTAGTTGACAAACTCTACTTTGCAGCCCGACATGGGGTGAAAGTTCGGATTATTGTGCGCGGTATGTGTGCGTTAGTTCCGGGGTTGCCGCGTTTTAGTGAAAATATTAAAGTTATCAGTATTGTTGATCGATTTTTAGAGCACCCTCGTGTTATGGTATTTGAAAATATGGGCCGACCTTTGGTATATATTTCGTCAGCTGATTGGATGACCAGAAACTTAGATCATCGTGTTGAAGTCGGTGTACCAATTTACAGCAAAGAACTAAAACAACTTATTATCGACACCCTTGAGCTACAATTTAGAGACCGAACTAAAGCGCGGATCATTGATGCCGAACAAAAAAATAACTACGTAAGGCGCGGTAATCGCAAAAAAATTCGTTCACAAATTGCCATCTATGATCACCTTAAAAAGTGGGAAAGCAACAAGAGTACCCTATGACAGAATACCCTCCCATAGCAGCAGTTGATTTGGGCTCAAATAGTTTTCATTTGTTAGTGGCAAGAGAAGTCGATGGCAGGTTTCAAGTGCTTCATAAAGAAAAGCAGCGAGTAAATTTAGCAGCGGGCTTAAGTGCTGACATGATGCTATCCAATGAAGCAATAGACAGAGCGCTTGCTGTGCTTAAGCAATTTTCAGCTACTTTACAAAACTTCCCTCACAGTAACGTGCAAGTAGTTGCCACCTACACTTTAAGAAACTGTAAAAATATCAAACAGTTTTTGGCTAAAGCTAAGCAGTGCTTCCCATTTAAAATTAATGTAATATCAGGTCAAGAAGAAGCTCGGCTAATTTATCAAGGCGTAGCTAATTATGAACACAGTGAAGGAAACCGCTTAGTCATAGATATTGGTGGCGGTAGCACTGAGTTAATTATTGGTGAGCATTTTACTCATAAACTGCTAACTAGCAGAAACATGGGATGCGTTAATATCACCAAAATGTTTTTTAAAGAAGATAGGCTCAATGAAAAGCGTTTTACAAAAGCACAAATAAAAGCACAACAGTTATTAGAACCCATCACGGCTAGTTACAAAAAGCTCGGTTGGCAACGTTGTTATGGTACATCTGGCACGATTAAGGCACTCTGTGCAATAGCACAAGCTCACTTTAACACGCACATACTCACCCACTCGATACTCTTACAAATAAAAGCGCTAATTTTACAAGCAGAGCACTGTAATGAACTCGCTATTGAGGGCTTATCGGATGAAAGAAAATCCAGCATTTGCGGTGGGATAGCTATATTGATAGCTATTTTTGAACAATTTGATATAGGGCAATTATTTTACAGTGATCATGCACTTCGCGATGGTTTGCTACATGAAACTTCAACAAATAAAGCGTTTGATATACGAGCTAGAACAATTCAAACACTCAGTGAACACTATAATGTTGACAGGCAACATAGTGAACATATTTGTCATACGCTAACACAGTTTTATCAACAGATGGCATCAAGCTGGTCTTTAAAAGAGATAGATTTGCAAATGCTGTACTGGGCTGCGAAGTTGCATGAAGTTGGGCTTGCTATTAATTCATCAGGATTGCATAGACACAGCGCATATATAGTCAGTCATAGTCAACTACCTGGCTTTACACAAGAACAACAGCAACTTTTGAGTAACCTGATCCGATTTTATCGCAAAAAAATCCGTATTTCAGAACTAAAACTATGTAGTTCAATAGAGTTAGGGCACTTTTCCAAGCTCTTGAGCCTCTTTAGACTTGCAGTATTACTCAATGCAAAAAGGCAAGATAACTTGTGTACCGAGGTAAAGCTCAGCAGTTATGCGGATGCCTTGCTGATAGAATTTAAACCAAATTGGCTTAATGAACACTCATTAATGGTGGCCGATCTCAATCAAGAACAACAACATTTAAAAAAGCTTAATCTTACTTTAGTGTTTAGTTAACTTTTCACGACTGAGAAGACATCATCAGCATAATCCCTGCTTTGCATTGCAAAGTTATACAGCAGCTTTGTTTGGGTTGCGGGGCGAATTGCTTTTAGAATCACCTGTGCCTCCTGCCAGTCATTTTTTTCGACCTGTAAAGTTAATTGTAAAGCGCCACCCAACAAGCCTTGATAACTTAATAAAGCACTACTCAATGAGCTATCAAGTGAGAACTCAGCAACAATAATAGACAACTCTACTTCCAATACAGCATCCAATACCGACATTAAGCCAATCAAATAACCTTGCTCAGCCATTTCATCTCCACCTGGGGCCAAAAATAGCTGCATAAATTTAGCACGCATAAGCCCCATTTTGGTTAATTCAGCTGGCTTATCAACGCCTAACTCACTCAATGCTAAAACTCGAACAAACTGGCGAATAGCATCTTCTCCAAGGTAAACTACTGCTTGTGAAATAGACTTCATCTCTATTTTATTCTCACCCGCCTTCGCGTTTGCAAGTTTAAGTACTCTAGCCGTTAAACTTAAATCTTTTGCAACACGTTGCTGTACCTCTTTAAAACATATATCTCTTTTAGCTGTGCAGCGCAGCAAATCAAACACGATCAATTTTGAAGGTTCAACATTGCCATGATTTAGCATTTCAGGACGAGCAAAAAAGAACCCTTGAAAATAATCGGCTCCTGCATTTTTAACAAACGCATAATGCTCTTGTGTTTCAATGCGTTCAACGATGATTTTTATATCAGGGTAACTGCGTTTGAGCTTTTTGATCATCATTGTCGTTTTGATAATGGGATCTTCTATTTCTAACTTAATGTACGACATCAATTCGACTAGCGGCTGCCACTTTGCGTCCCCATCGTAGTCATCAAGAGCAAAACGATAGCCTTTCTTTTTAAGCGCCACGACTGTTTTTACGAGTTCGGGAATATTTTTGGACCGCTCTACAATCTCTATTACGAGATTATTAGGCTTTAATAATTTAGGAAGCTCTTGCAACAACGATTCATCAGACAAATTAATAAAAGCACAATGACCCGCAGCCAAACGTTCAACGCCAACAAAAATCAAAGAATTAAAAAACATCCTGCCTGTTGCTTGGCCATCGGACACGCCCATAGGGAATGCATTATCATTGGAGTCTCGATACAAAAGTTCATAGGCGTAGACATTTTGCTCGGTGTCTAGAATAGCCTGACGAGCAATGTATTGTACGGCCGTGTTTTTCACTTTTGCAACAGTACCACTCATTAACATCTATTTCCTTTTTTAGCGCATCAATAGTTGATACCTTATTTGAGAATACGTTAACCACCACGACCGAGCAAATAAAACTTCATGTTTATTGCGATGAGGATAGCTAACATGCAATCGAAAATATACAAAATTTCCTACAGTGAATTTTTTATGCGGACTTTAATAATCATAGCTGCTTTTTGCATCAGCGACCTGCTAAGCGCAAATACATATACACAACTACTACAGTGTCAATGGTTTAAGAAGCTATTTCCCCTATTATACGTATGGTCTCGTGCACCTAGGTATCTTACCTAAAAAGTAGTGAATGCTATTTTACGCGAAGCTAAAATTGATGGTGCAAATATTTATTACTATGGTACGGGTTGTTTGAAGTAATCATTAAACACGGCGCACATACACTCTCTTCCACTGGCACACAATCAAACTGAGCAGTATAATGCGGGTTTTGCCGACGGAAAAAGTTATGAGTATCGAGGCGACCCTGCAAACACGCAGCACAAATCAGTGTGAGTTATGCACAAGTACAAGTGAGCTATCTGTTTATGAAGTGCCTCCTGTTGTTGAAGCACACTCTGATAAGAGTGTTTATTTATGCCAAAGCTGCCTTTTTCAAATAGAAGAAAAGCGTGATTTAGATGTGAATCATTGGCATTGCTTAAATGATAGCATGTGGAGCCAAGTACCTGCTGTACAAGTTGTGGCCTATCGCATGTTGAAACGCTTATCTGCAGAAAATGGATGGGCACAAGATGCATTAGATATGCTCTATTTAGAAGATGAAATTCGCAGCTGGGCAGAACAAGCATTAGCTCAGGAAGAAGAAGTTATTCACCAAGACAGTAATGGCGTGCGTTTAAATGCGGGTGATACCGTGGTTTTGATCAAAGATTTAGATGTTAAAGGCAGTTCTTTAGTAGCCAAGAGAGGGACTGCGGTTCGTAATATCGGTCTAACCTCAAACCCGGAACATATTGAAGGTAGGGTCGATGGTCAACGTATTGTTATTCTGACCAAGTTTGTAAAAAAATAATCATACAAAGCCCCTAAAAATAGGGGCTAGCTTTGAGCGTATTTAGCCTCAGATTTGGATAAGGGTTTTGGAATAAAAATATTTTGTAAACAAACATTACGTACAATCCAATGATGATATTTTGTTCAACATCAAGGCGCTTTTATGCAGTAATAGCAGGCTATTACAAATGAAAGCAACGCCGAGAGTGAGAGAAATAGCTTTATTGGGCAAATTCGCTTATCCAGAGCTGAGGTTATTTAACCAAACTCATATTTTATTCATCAACTAACTGCTGAACTCTAAAAAAACCACTACCTTGACTTAACAGTTCGACCAGCTCGGGTAAAACCTCATCCATTGCTTTTTTCAAAGTCCATGGAGGGTTTATCACTATCATACCTGATGCGGTCATACCATGTAGCTGTGTATCTTGCTCTGTTGCAAGTTCAAATAATTGTATGTTTTTCATCCCAGAATTTATCAATGTTTGCTCTAATAGATCAATGCGCTGGCGCTCAACAACTGGATACCAAATCATATAAGTGCCAGATGAAAAGCGTTTATGGGCTTTGTTGATCATTAATGCAGCCTGTTGGTAGTCCGTTTTTATCTCATAGGGTGGATCCATCAATATGCAGGCCCTTCGTGATGCCGGAGGGACTAACCCTAATAACCCTTTTAAACCCATCTTCCCCACGTACTCGTAACGATTTTTTACCTTGCATATTTTGTTCTAGCAATTGTAAATCTTTAGGGTGCAATTCAAAAAACCAGCCTTTGTCTTGTCGGCGTAAGTAACGCTCAGCAATTTTTGGTGAGCCAGGGTAAAACGCCAAAGACTCGTTGTTAAATGATTTTATTAAGTTCACATAATCTACAAGTGCGCTACTCTCACCTTGATACTCCCAAAGCTTAGCAATACCTTGTTGGTATTCTTGCGTTTTTTGTGCGTCAGCACTGTTGAGCTCAAACAACCCCGCCCCTGAGTGTGTATCAATATAATCAAACCCAGCCTCTTTACGCGTCATATACTCGAGCACATGTGCCAATACCAAGTGTTTTATAATGTCTGCAGGATTACCTGCATGAAATGAATGTCGATAGCTAAGCATAGTGTCGCCTGTTGCTAAAACGGTGCAATTTTGCTGAACCGTTTCTGAATATAATGATGTATTAGTGCTATTATCACTCAAAGTTACATAAAAATCAGTATAAAGCCGTGTATTCACTAGCATCCGAGGCGACTTTGTTTTACATTTGCATGACAAAACACTGTGATAAGAGCGCATTTATGAATAATGAAACACTTCCCCAACTCGAACAGCTAATTGATCAACTTATTGCTCAAAATAATCGTTTAAATAACGAACTTTCTGAGCTTAAAGAACAAAAGACTAAATTAATTGATGAAAATGAAACTTTACAATTAGAAGTCCTTGAAAGTGAAGAAAAGCAAAAAGATACAAGTAACACTTTAGCTAACTTGCTAGAAAAGCTACAAAGTGCGACTCAGGTTAGCTAATGACTGGGAAAAGCAATCAGGTTGAAGTCACCTTATTAGGTAAGACCCATCAATTTGCCTGTACCGAGGGGCAAGAGCAGGTGCTCCTTGATGCTGTTGCTTTACTAAATAAAAGAGTTGAAGATATGAAGCAACGTTCAACGGTCAGAAACGAGCAAAATGCACTGCTGCTGGCAGCTCTGCATTTATGCCACGACTTACAAGCACAGCAACAGTCCAATAAATCTCAACAAAGTCAACAACAAGCCCTTATTGATAAGCTTTCAGTATATTTAGGCAATCATTAGCTACTTCCCAAAGAACGCATTTTCGGTTAAATTATCATCTCTTTTGTTATAAATAAAAGGCGACTATGCGTTTAATTTTTGCAGCTGCGCTGTGCCTACTTACTGGCATAACTTATGCTAATCAATGGTATAATGTTGATGATACGACTTGGTTAGTATCACCACCTAAAGTCGCGCGTTATATTCAGGCAAATCAAGCTATTATCATTGGTAGTCGGTGTGCCGCAATTATCAATGCGCATGGTAATTTTGCAGCGCTGGAAAAAATGATTAATACTGCCAAGCGCAAATTACAAGTACCTGTTTGTTACTTACTTAGCCCCTCAGCTGAAGCTCATCAAATAACCGGCATGGCAATGTTACAACGCGCATTTCCAAGTGCAAAATGGTATGCAGGAGAAGCCGTTGGAGATAACTTGGTACTTTATCAACAAGCTCTAACGCAGCAGTTGTCACTACACGAAAAAAGCATTTCACTGAGCACCAAGCGACTAGCTTTGTCTGAACAAGACAACCCACAACTCAAAGCACACATTGAAATAGCAAAGCAACGATTAGCAGATTGGCAAAATCTAAGCTTGCAGGCGCCATCAGTATTACCTCCTAACACGCAGCACATGCTACAGCTCGGTGAAAATAAATTAATCCTCAATACCAAACGTGCTTTTAGCACGGGTGATGTGTTTATTTTCAATCCTATCAATGGCGCGTTGTTAGCTGGTAATAGCGTTGATATCTTGCCGGATGTGAGACATGAACGGCTATCTACATGGCTGAATCAACTTAAAAACCTACAAACTGATAACAGAATCAATTGGCTGCTACCTTCATATGGTAAACCTTATAAAAAAGAGGCGTTGAGCCAGCCTATCACCTTCCTCTTAGCACTTACTCAAGGTCTTGATGTCACCGAAGCAAAGCAATACTTTATGACTCATTACCATAAGCTGGATGACGATGAGCAAGCACGCTTACTGAATTATTATCAACTTGCCCAGCGCCGTTTAAGCGCATCAACAAAGAACCAAAATGATGTGCTGCATTAGCGTAAAACCACAAAAAATGCAGTTAAAGTATCACTGCATGATCGGTCTTTTGATATTGTTGCTTTGTGCTTGTCAATCAACAAAACCTAAAGCGCCCACTCAACAAGATGTCGTAGCGATAAGTCAATCACTATTGCTAGCCCAAACTACCAAAGAAAATCTAAAATCCAACTCAGAAAGTACCGAGGTAGCACCAGTAAAAGTATTATCTGAAGTGGCAAAGAAACCTAAAATCACCGATCTTTGGCTACGAATTAGCACTAAACTGAGCTTTGCAAATGATCCAAATGAGCGGCTAAAAAAGCGACTCAATTGGTATTTATCACAACCAAACTATCTGGTTTCAGTATCTAAGCGTGCAAGTCCTTACCTTTATCATATCGTAGAAGAGATAGAGCGGCGAAATCTCCCTATGGAGTTAGTACTTTTGCCTTTTGTTGAAAGTGATTTTAGACCTGAAGCCGTTTCTTCAGAGCACGCTGTTGGAGCATGGCAGCTAGTCAATGCAACGGCTTATCATTTTGGCATTACCACTGATAGATGGTATGACGGAAGAAAGGATGTGCTAGCGTCAACACATGCAGCACTAGAGTATTTAAGTTATTTGCATAAACGTTTTAATGGTAATTGGTTACATGCATTAGCTGCATATAATAGTGGTGAAGGGCGTGTAAAAAAAGCCATTGCACGAAATAAACGCAGAGGTAAAAGCACGAATTTTTGGCACTTATCTTTACCTAAAGAAACAGCAGAATATGTACCAAAGTTAATGGCACTGAGTTATTTATTGCAAACCGAACACCCTAATTTTAAACGCCCTAAATTACCAAACTATGCACTCACCAGCCCTTTAGATATCGGTCAACAGTTTGATTTTTCAATTTTGGCATCAATATCAGGAGTCAAAAAAGCAGCTCTACACAAACTAAATCCGGGCTACTTGCTCCATGAAAGCTCACCAAATGGCCCACATAAAATTTTGCTCCCCTTTAGTGAACAAAATTTGATAAAAAGTGATTTTTTTCAACGATATTTTAGCCAAACATACACTGTTCGCAGCAATGATACCCTTTATCGACTCGCTCAACGCTTTGACACCTCTATCAGTAACATTAAGCTTTTGAATAATAAACAAAGCGATATGATACGTATTGGCGAAGTATTAAAGGTAAAGCAAACTCAGAAATTTGGTAATTTACTCGTGGACTACAAGATTAGCCCCTACGTTGCGAAAATTCAGCAGCCTAAACCTTTGACCATGGAGTTTCACCATACCATTAACGACGGCGATTCATTATGGAAAATAAGTAAACACTATAAAGTGTCAGTCAAAGATCTTTTAGTGTGGAATGAACTTAATGCAAGTAAAGTGTTAAAGCCCGGTAAAGTACTTATTTTACATTTACCAAAAGCCAACGAAACCCCAAAAAAACCAAATAAGAGCGTTTTTTTATCTGACCTTGAACAACTTGTAAAGCCAGAAACTCGCTCGAATCGCTAGCTCTAAGTGCTATGCTCACGTAAAATGACAGCAAATGGATAGAAAACGAGATAGTTATGCAAATAGCCAAAAATACCGCGGTTGAATTTCACTACACATTAAGTGAAGCGGAAGAACAAATTGAAACAAGTACCACTGATGAAGCACTTACTTACCTACATGGCAACGATAGCATGCTGCCTGGCCTTGAAAATGCGTTGGAAGGCAAAACCAGTGGAGATAAATTCAGTGTTACTTTAGCGCCTGAAGATGCGTATGGTGAATTTAAAGAAGGCCTTATTCAGCGGGTTCCAATTAAGCACTTACAAGGCTTGGGCAACAATAAAGTTTGGAAACCAGGTATGTCTGCCATTGTTGAGTCAAACCAAGGCCGTCACCAAGTGACTGTTGTAAAAGTAGGCCGTTTTAACGCTGATTGTGACTTAAACCACCCGTTTGCAGGAAAAACACTGACATTTGATGTGGAGGTTATCTCTGTTCGTGAAGCAACGGCTGAAGAGCTAGCACATGGCCACGTTCACAGCAAAGATGGCTGTGGCCATTAAGGGCATCGTAAAATGAGTAAAGTTGCCATTGTAACCGGTGGCAGCTTTGGCATTGGCCTAGCCATTGTCGAAAAGCTGCTGACCCAAAAATTCCAAGTCTTCAACCTTGATATTAACCACTGTGAAGTAGGTCAGTATATTTACTGTGACGTCAGTAATACATTGGAAGTGAAAGAGAAAATAGACCTAATAATTACACAGACAGGCCGCGTTGATGCCCTTGTTTCAAACGCTGGAAAACACCTCAGTGCTAATATTGAAAATACCGATGAAGCCAGTTTAGACAGCTTATTTGCGCTGAATGTTAAAGGCGCTTATGCAGCGACTAAAGCAGTACTGCCTACTATGAAACAGCAAAATAATGGCGCGATTGTATTTATGTCCTCAGATCAAGCATTAATAGGGAAAACAAACTCATTTGCCTATAATCTGACGAAATCAGCACTTGCATCTATGGCACGCACTACTGCTCTTGACTATGCGCCATTTAATATTCGTGCCAATGCAGTATGCCCCGGCACCATAGAAACACCACTATTTCATGCAGCTATCGATAATTACTGTACAAAAAATGGGGCAAATAAAGCAGAAATTGTGGCCGAAGAAGCTAAACAGCAACCACTCGGACGACTTGGACAAGCCACTGAAGTAGCGGCATTAGTCGCATTTTTACTCAGTGATGATGCCAGTTTTATCACAGGCAGCCTACAAAGTATTGACGGTGGGTACACAGCCCAATGACGCCAATTATTGACCCACATCTACACTTTTTTGATTTAGCTCAGGGTCAATATCAATGGCTAAGGGGCTCCACACCGCCACCCTGGCCAAATTTAAAGAAAATAATTCGTGATCATAGCCTAATTGATTTACAGCTAGACAGTGAGTTTTATCTGGCGGGCCTTGTGCATATAGAAGCCGGATTTAATAATACGCGCCCTGATGCTGAACTTTACTGGCTGGCTGAGCATATCAAAACACTTCCCTATCAAGCCATCGCCTATTTAGATATAGCCCAAGACCCAACTGCATTTAGCATGCAGTTAAACTTGCTCAAGAACGCCCCTAGGTTTATAGGTATACGAGATATTACTGAGGGGCGTGAAGCACAAAAATTACTTCATCCAAATACAGCACTTAACCTTAGCCGCTTAGCCGAGCTTAATATTATTTTTGAGACGCAGTTTGAACTCGAACAAACGGATGTAACTAAACAATTCTCAGCTTTGTGTGCACAGCTAAATACATTACAAGTCATCGTTAATCACAGTGGCTTTTTACGTCAAAACACAAATTTTCAAGTCGGATTGCATCAAATGGCAACCTGTTCAAATGTCGCTATCAAGTACTCTGGTCAAGAGCATGTAACGAAGCCCTTAAGCAACACAGCACAATTAGCTTTTTTATTAGATGCATTTGGGCCCGAACGAGTTATGTTTGCCTCTAACTACCCAGTATGTTTGATAAGAGCAGACTATGCAAAAGTTTGGCGTCAGTATTACCAACTAGTTGACGATACAAAATTGTGGGAGAGGTTAAGCTTTACTAATGCTAAGCGTATTTATAGGCTTTAGGAGCGGATCTGTACCAAATCATAAGCAGCTAGAGTGGGTACAATTTTTTGTAGGCGAGTTTCAGTCTCATCAAGTGTATTAAGACACTCACAGTATTCTTCTGCTTTTTCTTCTAGCTGTTGTGCTTTTTTCTGCAGTGACTTATCTATCTCTTTAGAAATAATATCCATACGCTGACCCATATCGGTGATCCTATCTTCAATATTGCCCTCTCGTGACTTAAAAGCATCACCTAAAGATACTAGAATAGCGCCGAGCGACCCGTGTACTGCAGAGTGAATTTTCTTACTGATTTCTTTTGTAAAAAAATCATCTATCTTTGACAATGACTGAGGCGCAATAAAGAAAAAATCGTCGCCTTTTTTAAACTTATCCATTAAGGCACGTTCAACATATTGTAATTGGGTTTTAAGTACTTCAGGCTCTTTATCAGACATCCCTTCGACAACTTGCTCAATGGCACTTAAACCTAAGTTAACGCCATCTGTGGCCAAGTTAACCAACTCAGGGACAGTATCTCTTATGCCACGGGCATATTCATGAAGAACTTGTGTATCTTGCTCTGAAAGCTCTACCCAATAGCCCCTAATCAACAGTTGATTATCATTATTAATTTGCACTCGCGTTTGGCCATTATCAACAATGCGAATTTCGCCATCTGTAATAATCAGCCCATGACTTAGCTCTACATCACACTTATTTTTTGCCATTGCAAAACAAGAGTTCATAAGTATTAATGTTGATAAACAAGCTAAACGAAACAAAGTGCGACTACTCCCGATCAGAAAACGACTCAAAGAGTAGCAAATTTTTACCTAATGCCAAAGCTATTTGGCATACCTTACAAGGCGTAAGAAAACATCGGAAGTTTTGGCTTTAAGGTTATTCTTCCCATCAGCAAGTTGATAAGCCCAAGCATGATCGATTTGCGACCCCCCTGTCGTGCTTGTCCAATAATTGTCATTTTGTGTAGAAGTAAATATTGCTTGATTAATCGCAGGCTCAACACAGCGGTGCTCAATGATACTCGCAAGCTCTTTTACATTAGGTACATGCCAGTCATTAAAGCCAGCAAACGTATTATTTTTAGCTGCAATGAGCGCTTGCTGCCAGTCAACTTGTAAAGCGGTGCTGGTGCAACTTTCAGAGTCTAAGTCATAATTTTGGCCAAACTCACATGTTTGCCACATCAACCCCGTTTCGGTATCAGTAACAGTTCCATCAGCATTTTTAGTAAAGCGCTCTGTAGGTGTTGTGCTAGGAACACTCGATACCTCAAAACAAGTTTGCTCGGCCATGACTACTAATGGGCTCAACAAAAAAGTGCATACTGAGATTACTTGAATACCTTTATTCATGGCGTTCTCACTAATCTGACATAAGCGGTATTCGATTTAGGATACGCTAAATCATTGCCTGTTTGCATATCAAAAATAAACGCTTGAGTTAAACTGCGCCCGTCAACACTAGTTTGAGCAGTCCAATAATATATATGCCCCAACATTGAAACATCTGGGGTATTCGCAAAGAGCTCAGTATCTAGCAGCAGTGTACTGTTCTCGCTTCCGTAGTCAATTAAGCTTAATAGCTCAAAATAACTTGGTAGGCGCCAATTACTTCCGCCACAAAAATTACTACTATTTATCGCATCAATATATGCTTGGATGCCACAATTTTCATTGCTTGAGCAAGTAGAGTTTGCTGCACCAGCAATACTTCCTGCAAAAACATTGCCCTCTTGTGAGGTTAAATACCATGTAAAGTGATTTACACTATCTCGAATATGAGTGTTTGGAATAACTCCAGTATTAGAGAGTTTAACTTCCCAAATAAGACCATTTGTGTTGTCTCTAACACAACTAAACTGTGTTGCGTTATCGGGTAGCTCATCTGCGAATTCATTTAACTTCGTGTAATCAAAAGCTGCCCTACCTTGACCAGCTTTATCTAACAATGAAGCAACACTATCTCTACCAATATCCGCATCTTGTTTTGGATAGTTAGTATCTTGACAATTTATTTGCGCACTGTCGCTAAAGCACTTTGTCAGCCCGCTATCTTGAATAAGGCCTAATGCTTTTGGCTCTAATTGTACAATTGTTGTATCTGATGAATTTAAACCACCATCATCCGTTACTGTTACCTGAAAAGAAACCGTTGTTGCCACATCTACATCAGGCGCTGAAAATTCAGCAATACATTGCTGCGGCTGTTTAATCTCTACGATTGTGTTTTGGCTAGAGCTTTCGACTTGCTGCCACAAACAGGAAAACTGTCCTGATGCAGTTTTACTTTTTGAAGCATCCAAAATAACCGTGTCAAACTCACTAACAGTTTGATTATCACCAGCCTCAGCTATCACGGGTGTAGCAGCTTGAAGTAATGGCACACTAAACTCAGTGCTTGCACTGCCACCTTCATCATCTTGTACGGTCAGTCTAAATATTGCGACATCATTATTGACCAGCAATGGATGTATAAACTGCAATGTCGACTCTGTCGTGGTATTTAACACAATATTAGGCCCAGATACTTGCTCCCACAAATATGCGACTACTTGGCCATTTTCATCAGGGTCTGAAGATTCTTCAGCACTAAACTCGATGGTATCTAAGTATTTGGCAAGTCCATCTTCAGGTAAAGTTTGCGAAACTGCAGGTATAGGCAATTGGTTTTGTGAGGTAATACTTACCGTTATTTGATCAGAAACTTTTTGTCCGTTAGGCGCTATGTAATCAACAATAAAAACGACATTACTATCCGTTTTTACATCTGGCGCGGTGACTTGTGCCTCAAGCTCCTCTTTGGGAAAACCCTCAATACTAGGGCCACTCAATACTTGCCAACTGATGGTTCCATCAGCAGGGGAAACCTGGGCAGTCAGCGTAAAATCCGACTTTTCTAACACAGTAAAATCTTCGCCTGCATTAATGCTTGCATTTTCTGTATTCGTTCCTGAATCTGAGCTCCCCCCCCCACAACCAACCAATACAAGGCTAAGCAGCAGAGGAAGTGTCTTAGTGACTGCCATTAAGGTTCCTTAGTAGCATGTTATAAGTAACTGTCTTGATGGATTCTCACAAATAGCTTAGTGCCTATTTTTGAGTAATCTACTTTATACTCACGCCCATCAAGTGCTTGTATAAACAGCAAACGCTTAACTTCACCAAAAACTTCCGCAGCCGAAACATTCACCACTTCAATATAACGCTCTTTAGCTTCTCTGCGGTTTCTTGGTAACTCTTCTTTAAATGGCACAAGGCCCATGGGCGTTACTTTAATTTTAGGGTGCGCTTCACCATTCACAATAACTAAGTCGAGCTTCTTTTCTTTATGAATAATGGTATTACGACCACTTGTGATAAAGGCTCTTTCTGTGCTCATGAATTGTTCCTGTTACTTCTTTCATTGTGGTTATTCGCTATTCCAGCAGTACCTTAACCACCTCATCTGGGTTTAATTTCCAGCGATTTAATAATATCGAAAAATGCCATATATCCCTATCCAAAACATTGGCCGGTAACAATAAATCATACCCCGTCAATGTATTTAGATTATGCATTCTATTTGCAAACATCGCTATCAAACCGGTATATCGAGCACCGGATGTAGAGCGATAATCATTCGGTTCAACTAGCCATTCTGATGGGCAGTTACCGCTTTTGCAATGTATTTTAACAGCTTGTAAAAAAATGTAACGCTGTTCTATCAACAATTTCCCGGCCAACCTAGGGCTTAAACTGCATAGAAATACGTCAATATCTTTAAGTTTAATACCAACTGCATTTAACTCAAGAATTTCAAGCTCCTGTGATACAGATGGCACCCCAGCGCGGTGAAAATTATCGTGCTCTAAAGACCATATACCAAATTTGTGAATATAGCATATCTGTTTACTATCAATGGTTAAGCTATAATATGGCTGCTGACTTTTTAAAAAACCTAGCCATATTGCTAACAATGCAACTGCGCTTAATAAAATTTCAACTATGCTGATGGGAGTACTTCGCAAAGAAACAAACGCCATGATGATAACCAAACAGATAGCACCAACGAGCATAAACTCGATACTATGGCGGTTTGCCGTTGCCCGTATTTTTGCTTGTCTGCTAGTCATAAAAACCAAAGTAGAAGACAAACATTAAAAGTGCCCATAACATCACATACCTTGCAGTAATACATTTACTACAAGACTTTAGTTTTGGCTGTATTTTTTTTACGGATTGCTTGGATTGTTTCAACACTGTCAATTTTTTCGGCCAACACACAAAATTATGAGATACCTAACTATATGTATAAGAGCTGTATTTTGTACACTAGTAGCATCTCTTTTTGCGGTATATTTTTATGTTTACACAACAATCCGGCAAAGCACTATTTCCATTTATCATTATTGTACTCATTGCCAGTATCGGTTATCTATACCTTCCCAGTAGTCAAGGGAAAATGAATCGTAGCACTAACTCAGCAACTCAGGTAAACGCTCAAACTGCTACCGTGCAAGATAAAACAATATTCATCTCTGCTGTAGGCAGCGCTCGAGCGAACCAAGCCATCCATATTTCCAGCGCTCAAAGCGACTACATCACTAACATTTACTTTAACGATGGCGATGTAGTAAAGCAAGGTGAAAAGCTGGTGCAACTACAAAATCAAAAAGAGCGCTTAGCGGTTAAGGCACTCAAAATAAATTTAAAAGAACAACAAAGACAACTCAAAAGACTGGAAAACCTAGCTAAAAGCCAGTCTGCTGCTCGCTCGCAACTTGAAACCCAACACTCTATTGTTGATGCACTTCAAGCAAACCTGCAGTTAGAACAAACGCGCTTAAACGAGTTATTAATCAATGCACCATTTGCAGGCCTGTTAGGCAAACGGTTAGTTTCTATAGGCAGTTTTGTTAACCCAAACATACCATTAACAACTTTAGATGATATCAGTATCATTAAAGTTGATTTTCAAGTACCTGAAAAGCACCTAGCCACATTAAAACTGGGAATGACAGTTCAAGGTCAAAGTGATGCCTATAGCACACAACCTTTTACCGGTAAAATAACCCATATCGACCCTCGTATTGATAGCGACACCCGAAGCATCCAAGTAACTGCCAGTTTTGATAACCCACAAGCTTTACTACGCCCAGGGATGTTGATGCATATAGAGCTTCAACTGCAAACATTACATGCCGTGATGCTACCAGAAAAAAGCGTTATTCCTCGTCAAAACAAACACTTTGTTTTTATTGTTGATGAACAAAATAAAGCAAAGCAAGTACAAATTGAGATACTTGCCCGATTTCAAGGGTGGGTTGCCATCTCATCTGGCGTAAAGCAAGGGCAACAAGTGATCACCGAAGGGGTGATAAAAATCCGCTCCGGCAGTAACGTGTCAGTCAAAGGTTAGGGGTAGAACGTGAAGATTACAGATACCGCCGTTAAACGGCCCGTCTTTGCGGTAGTTATCAACTTACTATTGCTGACCTTTGGTATTGTCGCATTTAGTATGTTGCCACTTAGAGAGTACCCTGATATTGAAAGCCCCATAGTAAGTGTAAGCACAAACTATACAGGTGCATCGAGTGAAGTCGTTGAAGCAAAAATAACACAAGTACTGGAAAATCGAATCTCCGGCATTGAGGGTATAAAAAGCATTAACTCTTCAAGTCGAAATGGACGTTCAAATATTACGATAGAGTTTAACATCGACCGTGATATTGACGCTGCAGCCAACGACGTACGAGAGCGCGTATCAAGGGCGTTAGATAGCCTGCCTGAACAGGTTCGCCCGCCAGAAGTGTCTAAATCAAATTCAGATGAAAGCCCTATAGCTTGGTTTGTACTAAATAGTGAAACTATGGATACCTTACAACTTTCAGATTACGCACAGCGCTTTATCGTTGACCGTATCGCGGTCGTTGATGGCGTTTCTAACGTGCGTATCGGTGGCGAACGTCAATACGCCATGAAGATTTGGCTTGATAGACGCGCTATGGCAGCACGCGATGTTACCAGCAGTGATATAGAACAAGTACTAAGGCGCGAAAATGTGGAGTTGCCAGCTGGAGAAATTGAATCGCTTGATAGAGATTTTGCTGTTCGTATCGCTCGTAGCTATAAAACGCAAAGTGACTTTGAGAATTTAGTCATCAAACGTGGTGAGCAAGGCTACCTTGTGAGACTTAAAGAAGTGGCTAATGTCCACCTCGAGGCGGTAGATGATGAGAGTACCTTTCGTGGTAATGGTAAAAACATGATAGGCCTTGGGATTGTCAAACAAGCTAAAGCCAACACCCTCGATGTCGTCGATAATGCTCGACAAGAACTAGAAAAAATTAAGCGCAATTTACCTGCAGGTACCACCATACAAGACAGTTATGACTCTTCTGTATTTATCCGCGAATCCATCAATGAAGTTTACCGTACTCTCGCCATTGCAATGGCTCTCGTTGTAGCGGTGATTTTTCTATTTTTGGGTAACATAAGAGCAACTTTGGTACCTGCTGTAACAGTGCCTGTAGCACTCATATCAACATTTATGTTTTTGCTCGCCATGGGGTATTCTATAAATCTACTCACGTTGCTCGCACTTGTGTTGGCGATTGGCCTTGTGGTTGATGATACCATCGTTATGCTAGAGAATATTCACCGCCGAATTGAACTAGGAGAGCCCCCCCTACTTGCAGCATTTCGTGGCGCTCGACAAGTTGGGTTTGCGATTGTGGCCACCACTTTAGTACTTGTCGCTGTCTTTGTACCTTTAGTGTTTATGGATGGTCGAATTGGTGCGCTGTTTACAGAGTTTGCCATGGCAGTAAGCGCTGCAGTGTTGTTTTCAAGCGTGACCGCGCTGACTCTTTCCCCTGCACTATGCTCAAAAGTACTAAAGCCAAGTAAAAAAGAGAACCGCTTTACTCAGTGGGTGGAAAAGCGACTTGTTAGTTTAGAGCAAAGTTATCAAAAAGCTCTGCAAAATAATCTAGCCCGCAAGTACAGCTTGATAATAACCCTTGCACTTGCTGGGTTTGCAAGCTTTGCATTGCTACAGCAAATACCTTCAGAGTTAACACCAAAAGAGGATAGGGGGACTTTTTTCATTATGATGAATGGCCCAGAAGGTGCCAGTTATGAAAATAACTTAGCAAATATGGAGCAAATTGAGCAGCGTTTATTACCCTATGTTGATAAAGGTGAATTAAGCCGAGTGCTAGTGCGTGTTCCCGGCTGGGGCGGCCGAGGCGGTGTTGCAATCGTTGGTATGCCAAATTGGGATGAGCGAAAACGCTCATCTTGGGAAGTAATGGCAGAGATAAGTAGCACGATGCGAGAGGTTACAGATGTACGTGCTTTCGCAATTATGCGCCGAGGTATTGGTGGTGGAGGTCAATCCAGACCCATCGAGTTTGTTCTACAGGGCAATGATTATGATGAGCTCGTTCAGTGGCGTGATAAGATTATTACACGCGCCCAACAAAACCCAGGGTTAGTTAGAATTGATCATGACTATAAAGAAACCTTCCCACAATTTTTAATTAGCATAGATAAAACAAAAGCAGCTGATTTAGGCGTCTCAGTAAATGACATTGGCCAAACTCTTGAGACTATGCTCGGTCAGCGTCGAGTGACCACCTTTATCGACCGCGGCGAAGAGTACGATGTGATTTTAAAAGGCACTAAATCAGACTTTAATGCCCCTAATGACATCCACAACATCTTCGTCAAATCTCGCACTGATGAGCTGGTTCCTTTAGATAGCTTGATCAGCATACATGAAGAGGCCACTGCAGCAAGCCTAAATAGATTTAACCGTATGCGTGCTATCACAATTACCGCCAACTTGGCTGATAACTATACATTAGCCGAAGCTTTGACATTTTTAAATGATGTGGCCGCACAAGAAAATAATATCGATGGTGCTGTTGATTACAAAGGTGAGTCGCAGCTCTACTACGAAGGAGCATCTGCTATGACCTACGTATTTATTTTAGCCCTAACTGTCACCTTTTTAGTATTAGCCGCACAATTTGAAAGCTTTGTTCACCCTCTTGTTATCATGTTAACAGTGCCTCTTGGACTCGTTGGTGCTTTGTATGGGTTGCATATCACAGGCAATAGTCTCAATATTTACAGCCAGATTGGAATTGTTATGCTAATTGGACTTAGTGCAAAAAATGGTATTTTAATCGTTGAGTTTGCCAACCAACTACGCGATAAAGGTATCGCATTTGAGCAAGCGATTATCGATGCGTCGGTACAACGATTACGTCCAATAATTATGACTTCATTAACCACGGTTATGAGTGCTATTCCATTGGTTTTAGCTACAGGACCTGGTGCTGAGAGTCGCATGGTTATTGGCGTAGTTATCTTTGCAGGAGTCAGCATTGCCACCATACTCACCTTGTTTATTATTCCATGCGCATATAATCTACTGGCTAAGCATACCCAGTCCCCAGAATTCATCAGTCAAAAGTTAGCGACTCAAGCAAATGAGCACAAGGAGTTAGAAAATGACTAAAGTACAAACCGCCACCTTTGGTGGCGGATGTTTTTGGTGTATTGACGCCGCTTTTCGCCAAGTAAAAGGTGTTTTAGACATACGTTCAGGCTATAGCGGCGGACACACAGAGCAACCAACTTATCAGCATATTTGCCAAGGCGATACCGGTCATGCCGAAGTTGTAGAAATTCAGTTTGACACTGAAGTTGTCAGTTATAACCAACTCTTAGAAATGTTTTTTACTTTGCATGACCCCACGCAACTTAACCGCCAAGGGAATGATACTGGCACACAATACCGTAGTGTGGTTTTTTATCATGACGATCAGCAACAGCAGCAAGCTAAAACCATGATCACAACCATTCAAAGCCACTATACCAACCCCGTGGTCACCGAGCTCAGTAGTGCAAGCACATTTTACAGCGCCGAGTCTTATCACCAGGATTACTACACAAATAACCCTAATCAGGGCTATTGCAGTATCCTCATTGCACCTAAATTAGCTAAGTTTAAACAGCAGTTTCAAAACTTATTAAAGTAAATAGAGTGCATAAAAAAAGCCAGTTATATCATACTGGCTTTTTACATTTAATATCAATTTTATTAGAGCATTGAGCATTTTAGCGAGCTAAATGACTTATTAACTGCATTAAAAATGATTCATGTAGAATAATGACATACCGAACCCCTTCTATGGTTACTAAGCCATTTATCTATCGCAATATATGGTCTACAAATAGAGCTGACCGCAATTAAAAATTAACCGTCGCTCCTACATAAGCTTGTCTACCTTGTGGTACATACCCTAAAGTACTCCCATCGGTAGCAATACCAGTACCCGCAGTAATATACGCTTTATCCGTGATATTATCTAATCTCGCCGTTAACTTAAGATTATCAAATAACGCATAATTAGCAGCTAAATTAAATACGGTATACGCACTTAGGTTTTTTTCAAATGCATTAAACTGACTATCATATAAAGCAATACTCGGTCTTGAAGAGCGATATTGCATTGCAACATTCACATCTAACTTATCCCAAGACTTTGACAACGTATAATTAAAAGCAGTATCCGGTCTGCGCACCAGCTTTTTACCCGTGCTATTATCTTTGGCATCTAATAAGGTTAAATTAATTGTATGCTCTAACCCCCATACCGAAGCTGAAGCCGATAGCTCAACGCCTTTCATACTCGCTTTATCAACATTGCTGGCAATATACTTGCCCGTTTCATTTGGCAAGTTAACAATCAACTTGTTAATACGATTATTGAAGATTGCCACATCATATTGTCCCCAGTCTGTCTCAAGAGAAACGCCCACCTCACTGTTACTTGCTTCTTCAGGCTCAATATCAGGATTTGGTATGTACCAAGGACTATTTTTAACGTAGGCTTGCGTCAGTGTTGGTGCTCTAAAAGCAGTGCCATGATTAATCCTAAATGTCACCGTATCATTAGGCTTAAAGCCAAAACCTGCCGTGTAAGTGTTGGCACGGCCATGAAAATCATAATCATCGCTTCTTGCCACAATATTTGCTAGCCATGGACCTTGGTTGTAAAACCCACCCACAAATACGGCTTTATTAGTACGCTCAGAATGCGTAAATTCTGCCGACGCTTCTGAGAGGTCTTCATTTAAACGGTTCATACCAGCGGTCAGTTGCACCGCTTTAGACCAGCGATACAAGGCTCGATACTCAAGCTCAACACGCTTTGTGCTATAAATATCATGCTCAGACGTACCTATTTGAGTATTTTCTTCTTGTGATGTACTTACACTTGCATAGTGCCCAAATACACCTTGCTGCTTTTTCCAAACAAACTTTGCAGTATAGTTTTCAAACTCATAGGCATCATTGCCCCAAGCATTATCATACTCAGCATCGCCTTCACTGTATTGCGCTAATGCAGAAAGCTGCCCTATATATGTATTATCGTAGCTAAGGTTAAAGCCTACGTTTTTATTATTATAGCCATCACTATCATGATTTTTACCCCGCGCCATAGCAGCATCTTTACCTGTTACGTCATACCCTTTTGTATCTTCATAACCGAGATTAAAGCGCAAAGACAAAGCGTCAGATGACATATATCCAGCCTGCTGGTAAGCCACGTAGTTGTGGCTACCAGACGTTAAGCTAATTTGATGTTGCTCGGCTTGACGTGTAATGATGTTAATTACGCCAGCTAATGCATCGGAGCCGTAAATCGCAGCTCTAGCACCTTTAACGACCTCAACGCGCTCAATACTATTGAGTGGGATATTGGTAAATGACACGCTACCAGAATTTGCATCACTAATACGCACCCCATCAACCAAAACCAATACATGTTTAGTCGCAGCGCCGCGCAAAAAGACGCTAGTCTGTTGACCAAAACCGCCATTTCTTATTATATCAACACCCGCAACGGTATTAAGTAACGAAGGTAAATCTCTTACATTACTTCGCTCTATTTGCGCACGCTCAATCACATTGACGGTTGCCAACGTATTATTTATTGCCTGCTCAAACTTGTTTGCCGTAACTGTAATTCGCTCAATGTCATGAAAGGTTTCTTGTGCACAGACATTAGAAGACACAGCAGCTAAAATTGCCACCGCCAAAATAGATTTGTTTTGCATGATATCCCCAAACCTGCGCCCACCGCACAAGTAATACAAGTAAATTGATTTCAAGGCCGGTCTCCGGACTTTGCCTATAAAGACATCACCGTTGCGGGGGCAGTGTTGGATTACAGTCATTCCTGTGATTTTCACCAACTTCCCGATTATCTTAGCAATTACACTGATATTTTCACTATCACGATAATACGCTGTATTATTATCAAGCTAAGCACCTTGAATAGAGGCGCTATTGTGCGAACTTTAGAAAGGATTGTCAATGGACGTCTAGAAACCTAAAGCAAGCATTTGTACTTACTTTAGGTTGTATTGAAGGTATCGGCATGTAGCCTATTAATCGCGAAAGTTCTTAAATTGGAAAGGTTGGCCAAGTTCAGCACCACGTACTAACTGCATAGCTTCTTGTAAATCATCACGCTTTTTACCTGTTACACGTACTTCTTCACCTTGAATTGCAACTTGAACCTTAATTTTTGCATCTTTGATGAGTTTCACTAACTTCTTGGCTATCTCTTTTTCGATACCTTGCTTTAGTGTCACTTTACGTGAAACATGCTTACCCGCACGTTCAATGTCTTTTAATTCAAGACTGGCCACATCTAACCCTCGTTTAGAAGCCTTACTCGCAAGTATATCAAATAGTTGCATAACTTGGGGGTCAGCTTCAGCCTTCAAAGTAATGACCTCACTATTGAGTTCAATAGACGCGTCGACCCCCCTAAAATCATAACGGGTTTCTAACTCTCGTTTGGCGTTATCAACGGCATTTTTTGCTTCAGTTATTTCGATTTCAGACACAATGTCAAAAGAAGGCATGTTATTCTCCTAAAATATGAATGACTCAATTATATCAATCAAAATAAGAATGTGGGTAAAAAAATGATATTCACCCACCAGCCAGTTTTCAATGATATACTGACCCAAAATTAGCGGCTATTAATCGAGTAGGAAGTTTTGTGACAAGGCGCGTTTATCAAATTTTACTCCTAGTAACATTCGCAGTATGTACCTATCTATTTGCTAAAGAATTTCAACATTCAGGCGTACGTATTGAACACGCTGATAAAGTGGTACATTTTGTTATCTTTTTTGCGCTTGCTTTTATCATGCACCATGCCTTTAAGTGGCCCATGATAGCCCAATTGGTACTGTTAGCCAGCTATGGAATTGGCATAGAAGTAATGCAAGGTATGCTACCCCACAGACAAGCGTCCTTAGGCGATTTTATTGCAGATTTTGTCGGCGCACTTAGCTATTACCTCTGCTATTTTATATTCACTCAGTGGCGCTCAAAAAAGTATGGCTAATATCCATATTCTTGGCGCAGGTGCAGTTGGTCTATCATTTGCTCATGCGCTCAGTAAACAGCATAATGTCACGATTATATCGCGTCACCCTGTGATGGATAATTGGCACTATAGTGAGCAGCAAAAAACGTCAAAAATTAATGCTCAACCTCTTCAGTTAAATCATCTTAAGCCTCTCAAAGAGGCGATAGAAAACTGCTTTATTTGCGTCAAATCTTATCAGCTCTGGCAAGCAATTACAGATGTGCTACCACATTTAGCTGACAACGCAAATATCTTAATAAGCCACAACGGAATGCAAGATATTAAAGCCGTGAGTAAACAACTAACACCGAATCAGGCTCTGTACTTTGTGAGTACTGCAAGAGGCGCTTTAAAGCTTAGTGCATATCATGTACACGCAACCGGCCAAGGCGACACTTATCTAGGCGCATGTAACGAGCTAGCTCGCAGCAATATTCAATCCATATATCATAATTTTTTTGCAACCTTGTTATCACCGAGCTTTATGCATGACGATATTCAGCTATTGCGTTGGCAAAAGTTAATCGTCAACATTGCGATTAACCCACTGAGCGCACTTCATCAGATCCCTAACGGTCATTTACGTCACCCCCGTTTTGCCAGCACAATTTTAGCATTACTTAACGAAGCCTGTGTTGTTGCCAAAAAAGTAGATATCAATTTGCCATTATCAGATGCATTAGACAGCGCGTATCTGGTCATGAACCGAACCTGTGCTAATTACTCATCGATGGCGCAAGATGTAAAGCATGGTAGAAAAACTGAAATTGATGCCATTTGTGGGTACGTTGTAATTCTTGCCAAGCAGTTTAACATTGCAGTACCACAGAATGAACAACTACTACAGGCTAATAAAAAGTAGACATTAAAAAAGCCGAGTTACCTCGGCTTTTTTTAATCAATTAAACCTTTATTCCGGCTTATAAACTTTAACATTCATAAAACCATTTTCGTGTAAGATCAATGCCTGAAGTTGGCTCATGACCCCTTTAGCACAATACAAGTAATATTCCTTATCTTGCGGTAAATCAGCAAACTTAGTGGCGATGCGGAAAAAAGGTAAATGCACAACGTCAACACCTTCTATCTCTAACGGATTAGCATCTTCTTCATCGGGGGCACGAATATCTAAAATAACCCCATTGGCTGGCAACTCGCTAGCACTTTCGGCTTCTTTAACTTCTTCTTTAGCCTCTGCTTCAATATCCCGAATGTCTTTGACTGTGGCGTTTTTAACTACCGTATCTAACACATCAAAATCAAACTTTTGCTCTTCAGCTAAAATAGTTTCCAACTTGGCTTTTACCGTTGGTTTTTTAGAAATAACCCCACAATATTCAGGCATTGCTTCTGCCATTTCTACGGTGCCAATCTCTCTCGCTATTTTTATAATGTCCGCTTTATCATGCTGAATCAGCGGGCGCACAATGAGTGTCTCTGTCACACGGTCAATTACATTTAAGTTAGCCAGCGTTTGACTCGATACCTGACCAATACTTTCACCAGTGACAAGGGCAGGAATATTAAGCTTTTCTGCAACTTGACTGCCTGCTCGCATCATCATACGTTTGAGTACAACACCCATCTGGCCATTTTCAACATTTTCTAATATTTCCGCGACCACAGGTTCAAAGTCAACGGTTATAAACTTAACTTTGTGTGTTGAGCTATATCGCTTCCATAGGTAATGACTAACTTGTTTAACACCAATTTCATGGGCTGCACCACCGAGATTAAAAAACAGGAAGTGAGTGCGAGCACCCTTGCGGATCATTTGATAGGTAGCAACCCCAGAGTCAAAGCCCCCAGAGATAAGCGATAGCACATCTTCTTGACTAGGCAGCGGAAACCCACCAATACCATAATGCGTATGCGTAACGATATAAGCTAAGGCATCTTTGATTTCAATCTTAACCGTTATATCCGGTTTACTGAGTTTTACTTTGGCACCGGCAACATTTTGATTCAACCCACCACCGACGTAGCGCTCAACGTCGCTAGAAGTAAAGTCATGTTGACCATTGCGTTTTACTCGAACACAAAAAGTTTTATTTTCAATTGTGTGACCCGCCAACTCTAGAGTTCGCTGATAAATATCATCGATACTTTCATAGGCTGTTTCTTGCACTTCAATAAATTGCACTATACCGGGCACACGCTTTAAATTATCAATAAGCGCTTCTCTTGTTTGAGCATCAGATTTATCGCTCACTACTGTAATATTGTCCCAGTTATTTTTTACTTTTACCTTTTCATCAAAGCGGCTTAGGATAATTTTAATGTTCTTCTCTAATAACTTAGTGAAGCGTTTACGGACTGATTTACTTTTTATGGCAATTTCAGGGTGCAGTTTGACGATAAATTTAAACATAGAAACAACTCTTTTGCGTGGCGAATGCGCGCCGGAACATCGGGCGCGCGATTATAGCAAATTTCTAAGCGTCTAGGAAATAAACAAACCACTTTAGCGATTTATTACGCAATACTAGGTAGCGATTCGTCGGCAAGCGTTTGATATTGCAATTGTAAGCTTTGAATTTTGTCAACGCTTAAATCCGTACAATATGGTTTAAATAACATAAGCACTTTAACAATCCCATTATAGATATCTTGTTGCTCTAAAACGCCTGTCATTCTGCGCGCTTTGACATAAGGCGTCCAAAAGCTCACCGTCATTTTTAGCATATGCGCCAACTCTTTGGCATCTTCATCAGTAATATCAATCACTCGGCTGGTTCTTAAGCCAATGACGACCGAACGAACTTGCTCGAAAAGATCGGTTTGAAACTCTATATAGTGTTTTTTTAATACCCCATCTCTTGCCAAGATATCAGTCAGATTGTCGTAAAAAAAGTGATAACGCCACATTAAATCAAATAACGAGTCCAGATATTTAGTCAGTTGCTCAAGTGGCTCAAATTCGGTATCCAATGGTTTAAAGTGAATACTTAAATGCTCACGATATAACGAAAATATATTACGAATAATGTCTTCTTTATTTTTAAAATGATAATACAAATTGCCCGGACTAATGCCCAAGTTGGAGGCAATATGATTCGTTGTAATTGCTCTTTCACCATGGAGGTTAAACAGCGCAATACTGGTACGAATGATTTTTTCCTTGGTATTCATATCCTGATCTCTTTGACACGCGATTAATATTAGGGTGTGTTTCACTAACTGGGTCAGTATAGTCAATTAGCAACTCTGAAAATAGCACTAAAGGGTATATGATATAAGCCTAGATAGTGCAAAGCAGACCAGTGAAATATCTGTAAAATATTGCTACCATAGGGCAAATTTTTAAGCCGGCACAGTGTTATGAAAGTTACAGCTTTATACCCAGGTACTTTTGATCCCCTCACTAATGGTCATACAGATTTAATTAAACGTGCAGCAAAAATGTTTGATGTTGTTTTACTTGCGATAGCACACAATCCAAATAAGCAACCCTGCTTTTCGCTGGATGAGAGAGTGTCACTCGCTGAACAAATACTAGCTGAGCATAAAAATGTTAAGGTCATTGGTTTTTCAGGACTTTTAGTTGATTTAGCAAAGCAGCAAAACGCCAATGTTTTGATCCGAGGAATACGTGCAGTATCTGACTTTGATTACGAATTTCAGCTCGCTAATATGAATCGTCGTCTTAACCCTGACCTCGAAAGCGTGTTTTTAACCCCCTCTGAACGTAACTCTTTTATCTCTTCTACTTTGGTAAAAGAAGTGGCTTTACACAAAGGGGATGTGAGTGAATTTGTTCACCCGCTCGTAGCTCAAGCTTTACAGGAAAAATTACACGGATGAAATTATCATATTTAAGTGCCGTACTTTCACTCACATTAAGCAGCTATGCATTTGCAAGCCCTTGGATAAATGCCGATGAAAGTGAGCTTAAACACTCTGTAGATACACTAGTCAGTCATGGTTTAATCAACCGACCTGTAAATCAGTACCCATTATTGTGGCAAGGTTTGATACAAGACTTAGCTCAGATAGAGAGTAATGAGAATCATAATATCCCAGAGCTAGCCCAGTTTGCATTAGCGCATGTTCGCCATGCTCTAGCGCAAGCCAAACGAGAACGATACTCTAGCGTAAAAGCACATTTTAATGATGAGCCTGCATTACAAGAAGGCATGGGGGAGCGACAGGCATCTCAATCTGGCATTTCAAGTTACGGTGTTATTACAGGCAACCATGTTAGCGCTAAAGTACAAGTTAATTACACTGACGACGCATTAGATGCTAAACAAATCAACCATTACGGTAGTCACTTAGCAATACTATATGATAATTGGGCACTTAGTGTAGAACGACTTAATTATTGGTGGGGGCCTGCCAATGACAATGCATTAATGCTGTCAAATAATGCCGCCCCGATGAAAGCGTTGCGACTAAGCCGTGCCAACAGTGACTACACTGGGCCATCGCTTTTTTCGTTTGTCGGGCCTTGGCAAGTTACCGCCATTACTGCAAAACAAAAACCAAGCTTGTTAGATAATCGCAGTGGTGACTTTTGGGGATTAAGGCTCTCTAGCTCCCCCTTAAGCGGGTTAGAGATCGCATTTAGTACCACTTCAAGTGATTTTGTACTAGAGCAACCGCTGTTGGACACAAAGCCAGCTGTAAGGCAACGCTTAACGAGTCTTGATGTGAAGTTTTCTGGCTCGCTATTTAATCAAGCCTGGGCGGTATACGCAGAAGTTGCAGGTAGTAATGACACAGGAATCCTGCCAAGTGAAAATATGCTCACTATGGGTATTGAGCACTACACGGGTAATGCGCAATATCGCCTAAAAAGCTATTTGGAATATAGTGACAGTACGACAGACTGTCGGGCGCAACAGGCAAGTTTTCAGTGTAATTTTGATGTTGCCTCGGGTGGCTCTGAATATACTCAGCGCCAACAATGGCTTGGCGCAGCCATTGGTCCGCAAGCAAAAAGTATCACCCTAGCTTCTGATTACCATGCACTAGCGGGGTTTGGTGGCTTTGCCAAATTAAAGTTTATCGATTTTGAGAACCTAAAAGTGGAGCGTACGTTACTAGAGATAGGCTACCAGCAAGGCCTATTTAGTGGACTGCTTAAAACGGGTATCTCTATTTGGCAAGATAAACAAGAGCATGAAGATAACGACACACACAGTGCTGTTAAACTGAGTTGGGAGTACCAGTTTTAACTGTATCGTAAAAGATAACAAAAAGGCGCTATTTCGCGCCTTCCTCTCGTTTTAATTCTTTGCGTTCATTTAGGTGCGTAACTATTTTTACCCGCAGGGCTCTTAAGTTTAAGAAGTCTTTATTGGTACACAGCCCAATCATGATACCTAAATAAATGAATTTTCCGACAATCGAATAAACGTGCCATAACCACCAAGTCTCTGCTCGACCTAGCCATGCGAGATCAATGTACATTACTGAAGAGCATATACAGTTTATGGCTGAAAAAAATAAAATATATATAAGCATTAGAGGCTTGTAGCTTCAGAAACCGATGCAGAGCCCACAGTAACAGCATGAGCTGCATATCGTAAATTACGATCAACAAATATGCATTAATTGCGTTACCGAAGAAGTCCCAATTAAAAGAGTAAGCACTAAAGCTGTATGAAACCAGCGTAAGAAATAAAGTAAGTAATAGTGATGTCGGGACTTTCTTTTTAAAGGAATGGATCGCTAAGTAAAAAACAAGTGTAGCAGCCATGATGACAGGTGTTGCCAAGTCCACCACTTTAGGAATAACGACAAACATTAATTCAGAGTAGGTCATGTGGGTAATTAGTTAGGGGTTAATGGGAGGCATCAAACTAATAGCTACTTCTGAAGCTAGTATAAACCGAAAAAATTACCTTAATAAGATAACTTTTGAGGAAATTAAGTCTTTTAGCTTTTGTAATCTAAAAAAGTCTTTATTTGTGATAAGTGCAACAATGAGCAGCACATCAACTACCTTAATAGTGTAAGTGTAAAGGTACCAAAGCCACCAATATTCGCTGTTAAGTAGTACAAATCGGTCAATATACATTGCAAAGAGAAGAGTATCATTTACGCATAAACCAAAGAAAACGTAAATACATGCACAGCAATAGGGCAGCTTTAAGATCTTATGCAATCCCCAGATTAACAGGAGAATCTGTAAATCATAAATCATCCATAAAAGATAAGGCTCCATAAATGTTAATTCTCTGACTGCAGTGAAGCTTGATATGGAGTAAGAAGCTGCTAGCAAGCCTGATGTGATAATTAACGACAGTTCTTTGCGCCTGTTAATACAGTACAAAAATATATGTACTGTAAAGGTGGTGAGCAGCCCTATAGCTATTAATCCATCGTAAAAAGCATAGAAATTATCAAACATGATAGCAAACCTATGATGTAAATAATGAGCACATTAGTGTTCTTCTGCTCGCTTACTAAGAACATCCTGGAATGTCTTTTTGAGCTTTTTTGCTAACGCTGATAGAACTAAAAAATCTCTGTTCAAAATTAATGATGCCACCATAATCAAATCGAAAATGTTTATAGTCACACTATAAACAGTCCAAAACCACCAAGGTTCATGGTTCTCCAATATATTTCTATCGGCAAACATTACAAAAAAAAGTAAGCTATTCATCAGCAAACAAAAAAGTACATAAAAATATGCTTTTGAACGCTCTAAAGGAAAAAGTTTGTGAAGCACCCAAATGATAAAAATAGTGATAATGTCACTGATAAACAACACTAAATAGGGATACTTAGCGGTTAGTATTTCGTTGTAAAAATGGTTACTCAAATAGTATGAAGCAGCTACAACTCCTGCAGTGACGACTAGCGAAACACTACAAACTATTTTTAAAAAATAAAAACTCAAATTAAATACAAAAGCGAGTATCAAGCCAAGGAGTATAATCGTATCAAAATGCAAAAAAAGATCACCAAACAAAACTAAACCCCTTGCGGTTTGAGAAGTCAAAAAATATCGCTAACTTGTCTCATATAAAAGCTATAAGACATAATTATCTCTGTCTATAATAACGCCACCCATCCGAGCTCCACCAACTTGCGATAATAACTCTTTATTTGATAGCACTTTAGCAGAAAGATCAAGGCTCTGACTAGTCCCTGCATATGTACTTGTTCGTTTTTTAGATACTTTCATTGATTTAAGTAATTTCATTTTAACCTCGTTTAGTAATTTAAAATTAAAAAAGTCACATTAACTTTTCCGTTACAATTATTAGGCACTCAAAAGCAAATAGTAGGCCACTTTTTTTTGACACATTAATTGCTAGGTTGGATAGACAATTAAACGGGTTAAATAACAAAAATAAAAAAGGCGCTTGGGATCAGCCAAGCGCCTTTTGTCGTCTTCAGGGAGTTTAGGCAACAAATTGACACGGGATCACCGTACTTTTTGCCGCCTTTAATATGAACTCCATTGCCACTTCATCGCAGTTTTCTTTTCGCAAACACAGTTCGCAATCTTTCATTACTTTTTCAGGTAAAGTATCTTTGGTGCAATAGCTAAACCCTTGCTTAGTGAAGAAGCCAGGTACGCGCGTTAACACAATAATGCGATTGAGAGCCAACTTACGCGCTTTTACTAATAAATGCTCAACCAATTGCATACCTTGGCCTTTAACTGGTGCTTGAGGGTCAACACCTAATGAACGAATTTCCGCAAGCCCTGTGTCGTAAATATATAAAGAGGCGCAGCCTGTTACCTTGCCATTTACCTCAGTGACTGCAAACTCATTAATGGAGTGGATCATGTCACTTTTGGCACGCGGCAAGTTTTCGCCCACTTTAGCCCAGTGCTGAATGAGCTCTGCAATTGCGCCTACATCATCAAGTGTTGCGTCTCTGACTAAGATTTGCTGTTTTTTTTTCGCTACTCGCACTGCGCTTTCAACTTGGGTTACTGATGTTCCACCTAATGCCTGACGTGCAGCAATACCCGCGTCAAGTTCAAGTACGGGATAAACCCCTTCATCAATCACATCACACACTTCTTGGAATGTCTCCAAGCTTAATTCTTCAAGGCTTTTACCTTGTGCAATAGCGATTTGTACTAATTGACCAACGATATGATGCCCTTCTCGAAACGGGATCCCCTTTGCCACTAAATAATCGGCAAGTTCAGTGGCATTGGCATGCCCTCCTTTTGCCGCCTCGCGGGTTTTTTCACCATTGACCTTTATACCTGCAATACATGCTTGTGCCATATGAATACAAGCAAGCCATGTTGGCATAGCATCAAAAAGCCCTTCTTTATCTTCTTGCATGTCTTTGTTATAAGCCAGTGGCAATGCTTTTAACGTCATCATCATGGCGCTAAATGCCCCAAATACTCGCCCCGTTTTACCGCGAATAAGCTCTAATGCATCTGGGTTTTTCTTTTGCGGCATTAAAGACGAACCTGATGTGACATTATCCGCCAACTCAATAAAACCCGCTTCACCTGAGTTGTAAAAAATAAGGTCTTCAGCAAAACGAGATAAATGCATCATAGAGATGCTGGCACAACTGAGCAGTTCAACCACAAAGTCTCTATCAGATACTGCGTCTAAGCTGTTACGACACGCATGCCTAAACCCTAAATTTGTCGCCAATGTTTCTCTATCAATGGGGTATGCGGTGCCAGCCAAAGCGCCGCTGCCAAGCGGGCACACATTTAAGCGCATCAGCGCATCTTGCAAGCGTGACTCATCACGCTCCAGCATTTCTACATAAGCCATACACCAATGACTGAACAACACAGGTTGCGCACGCTGTAAATGCGTGTAGCCTGGCAAAATAGTGCCAAGTTCACGCTCTGCTAGATCAACAAAAGCAGATTTAAGCCCACCTAAAGCCGCTAGCAGTTGCTCTGCGCTTTGGCGGCTCCACAATCTAAAATCGGTCGCAACTTGGTCATTTCGACTACGTCCTGTGTGAAGTTTTTTAGCTAAATCACCTACTTGCTCTATCAGCTTTGCTTCAACATAAGAGTGAATATCCTCATACCCAGCATTTGCTACTACGCTTAAATCTTGTTGAACTTGCTCAAGTAACGCGTTTAAAGCACTCACTAAGTCTTGATGCTCTTGCTCGCTAAGCACTTTGACTTGCGCCAAAGCACCCGCCCAAGCAATAGATCCGACGATATCTTGCTCTGCCAATTGGTAGTCAAATGGCAAAGAGTCATTAAACTGTTTAAATGCTGCATTTGGACCTGATGAAAAACGCCCGCCCCATAACGCCATAATATTTCTCCTAACGCGTTAAATTACGAGTTTTTATTTAATGCTGCTATACGACTAGACAGCGAAAATAAACGAATAAAGCCTTCGGCATGAGATTGGTCATACACATCATCTTCGCCAAAGGTGGCAAAGTCTTCGCTGTATAAACTGTTGACTGATTGCTTTTGTACCGCGCTTACTTGGCCTTTGTAGAGCTTTAATATTACTTCGCCAGTGGCCAATTCTGATAACGCCTCTGCACCGGCTAAAATTGAATCTTTAAGTGGTGTAAACCAACGCCCGTCATATACCAAATGGGCAAATTCGCCACCGAGTGTCTCTTTCCACTTTCGACTCGATTTATCAAGTACTAATTCGTCGATCGCTTGCAAAGCCGCCATAATAACCGTCCCACCAGGGGTTTCGTAGCAACCGCGAGATTTCATGCCAACCAAGCGGTTTTCAACAATATCAACACGTCCTACGCCATGTGCTGCAGCAATTTGATTAAGTTGCACTAAACATTGATAAGGGCTATAACGCTCGCCGTTAACAGCTACGACTTGTCCTTTTTCTACTACCACACTCACAAACTCCGGTTTATCCGGTGCTTGCTCTGGCGCGACTGTCATTGTCCAAACTTGCTCACTCGGTTGATTCCAAGGGTTTTCAAGCTCCCCGCCTTCATGAGAGATATGCCAAGCATTAGCGTCGCGACTATAAATTTTTGTAGCTGAAGCTGAACAAGGAATATTGCGCTCAGCTAAATAATCTAATAGCGACTCACGGCTCGACAAGTCCCACTCTCGCCATGGTGCTATTACTTTAAGATCAGGAGCTAGTGCAGCAAAGCATGCCTCAAAACGTACTTGGTCATTACCTTTGCCTGTACAACCATGCGAAAGGGCATCTGCGCCCACTTTTCGTGCCACTTCAACCTGCGCTTTAGCAATAATTGGTCGTGCCATAGATGTGCCAAGTAAATAAGTGCCCTCATAAATAGCCCCAGTTTTTAGCGTAGGGTAAATGTAGTCGCTTACCATCTGTTCTTTCAAATCAATAACATGGCACTCAGAAGCCCCTGAAGCGATGGCTTTTTCTTCAACGCCAACAAGCTCCTCTTCACCTTGGCCCACGTCCGCTACAAAGGCAATCACTTCGCAACCATAGTTTTCTTTTAACCAAGGTACAATTGCCGACGTATCTAAACCTCCAGAATAGGCCAATACAATTTTTTTTATTTCGCTCATTTGTTTTACATCCTTACACGTAATTTGGATTTAACAGAGAAACCAGCAAGGCATTCTGGGCATGCATGCGGTTTTGTGCTTGTTGAATAATTTTCGCGCTTTTGCCATCCATCACCTGTGAAGTGATCTCATATTCACGGTGTGCGGGTTGGCAATGCAACACCGTACTAGCTCCTGTTTTTTCCAGCAGAGCTTGATTAATTTGATATGGCATAAAGGTTTGTTTAACTTGTTCAAGTGGTACATCATTACCCATCGATACCCAAGTATCTGCGTAAAGAGCATTAACGCCAACCGCGGCCTCAACGCGATCACTTATCAATACCGAAGCACCATTAGCGGCCGCTATTTGTTCCGCTTGCTTTACAATTTGCGCATCTGGCGAGTGACCCTTAGGACATACAGCAACAAAATCTGTCCCAAGTGTTGCAGCAAGCAACATTAAAGAATGAGTCACGTTATTACCCTCTCCCAAATAAGCCAGTTTTAACTGGCTCACATCACCGTGAACTTCTTGCAAAGTTAAAAAATCGGCCAACGCTTGGCACGGATGATATAAGTGACACAAACTATTGACGACAGGCACTGATGCGTATTCGGCCATGGTAGTCAATGTGCAATGGCTATTTACTCGCGCAACAATGCCATCAGCCCAAGTAGAAATATTTAGTGCAAAGTCTTGCACTGATTCTCGGCTGCCCATCGCGCCATTTTGTTGGTCTAAGTAAACGGCATGTCCACCAAGTTTGTTGATGCCAATATCAAACGATAAACGTGTCCGTAAGCTAGGCTTCTCATAAAGCGTAACGATTGATTGCCCTGCTAATGCTTGTGCATATTCTTTTGGCTGGTTTTTAATATTTTGCGCCAAAGACAGTAGCTGTAATACTTGTGCCTGTTTTAATTCAAGGCCAGTTAAAAAATGCTGAGTCATATTTAATTCCTACGGAGTAATCTGTGTACCAACATGAGCGCCATCGACTAAAGCGCTCAAATTTTGTGGTTTTTGCCAACTTGAGATATACACGCCACGTCGTAAGTGTTGGGCTGCGCGAAGGCTGGTCTTAACTTTGACCTCCATTCCGCCCACAATGACTCCTGCTTCTATCAATGCTTCTATTTGTGCTTGGTTTAACTGATTAAGCGGTTGCTTATTGCCATCAAGCACCGCCTCTACATCTGTCATAAAAATTAATTCGCCATTGAGCTGACTGGCAATAGCTGATGCCGCTTCATCGGCATTCACATTATATAATTGACCATCGTCACCTAAACCGACTGAACTCACTAAAGGCATGTGGCCCAGCTCAAGTAGTGCGGTTAATATGCCCTTATTGTGAGGTACACACTCACCTACTTGCCCTAATGCTTTAAGTTTTTGTTTTGCCATCAAGCCCGCTTCATATAAGCAACAACCGACAGGCTTCAAACTTGCTCTTATTGCATATGCCATTAATTGCTTGTTTGCACATCCGGCCAATGCACCCGCGATATAGGGCATCTGCTCTTTAGGACTTATTCGTAAACCTTGGTGTTTTGCTGTAGCAAATCCGGCATCTGCTAGCCAACGATCAACCAGTGATCCACCGCCATGTACCAATACAAACTGATTTGATGAGCTATTGATGCTGATTTTAGCCAACTCCTTAAATAACGCACTGGCAGCATATTCGGTATCTAAAACCGCCCCACCTATTTTTATCACCCAGGTTTTCATGACCACTCTCCTTTGAGACCAAGCTCTGGCGCTAACCCATGGGCAAGGTTCATACATTGCAATGCCTGACCGGCAGCACCTTTAAGCAAATTATCAATCGCAACAACCACTATCAGTTGGCAGCCTTGCTGCTGCCAGCCAATATCTACAAATGGCTGCCCTACAACACCTTTAATTGAAGGTAACAGATCACCTTTGAGGCGAATAAGTGGTTCATCTGCCAGCACTTGATACGCTTGCGCAACCTGTTGATGAGTAACCTCTGGGTTCAGCTGTACATAAATAGTCTCTAAAATACCACGCGCAAAGTTACCTAAATGCGGTGTAAACAACACATCATGATCTAAATATTGTGTAATTTCGGGCGTATGACGATGATTGAACAAGCCATAAGGTGACAACGACACTTCACAAAAGTGCGTATTGATATTGGCTTTTCTGCCTGCGCCTGTTACACCAGACACGGCATTGATAATAATTTGTTGTTTTGATAATAAACCTGCTTGCTTAAGTGGTTTTAATGCGTTGAGCGCTGCTGTAGGGTAGCACCCAGCTACGGCAACCAATTGAGCTTGGCTGATGGCTTTAGCATTCCATTCAGCTAGGCCATATTCTGCTTGTTCCAGCCACTGCAAACAGGGGTGACTAAAACCATAATAGCGTTCGTAATCTGCATTGGTTGCTAAGCGAAAACCACCAGATAAATCAAATACTCTCTTACCCATTGCCAAAAATTTTGGTGCCAAAGTGACACTAACTTCATGATCCGTACACAAACAGACATAATCAGCTTGAGCATTTATCTCGGCAAAAGCGCTATTTGATAAGGGCAATAAAGGCGTGTCGAGCAAAACTCCATGCTCAGGATATAACTGGCTCAATAATTTGTTTTTATCCAAGCTTTGCTCTGACACGTAACAACCCGACAGGGAGAAGCTGGGGTGTTTGGCTATCAAGCTGGCAAGCTCTGCGCCGCTGTATCCGCTGGCGCCAACTATGGCTACTTTTTTAGTCGTACTCATCATTTTTTTAATTAAGCTCTCTAATTTGTATTGCGTTTTCTAGTCAAAATGAAATTAAATAGTGAATGAGTATCGTCGCATGCCAGCCATTAAATATACTTATGCTAAAAAAGTGAATTGATATTCATAGTAAACACCTTTAAATTGTTATGCAAACACTTTGAATAAATATTTTGGATTTTTTATGACGACCCCTACTTTTTTAACTATGTACCAACAGTTGATAGCCAACCCATCGGTGAGTGCGTTAGACAGCACTTTAAATATGAGTAACCGCCCTGTGATAGATTTACTGGCAAGTTGGTGTGAGGCATTAGGTTTTAGCGTGGAAATCACAGAGCTTGAAGCCGCTCCTGGAAAGTTTAATTTACTTGCCAAACGAGGTATAGGTCACGGTGGACTAATGCTCGCAGGTCATACTGACACAGTGCCATTTGACGACAGCCGCTGGAATTTTGATCCTTTTCAATTAAAGCAACATGACAACCGTTTATATGGCTTAGGCTCTATTGATATGAAAGGTTTTTTTGCTTTTGCGCTCGATGCAATAAAAGTTTTAGATGAACAAGCAGTTACACAAACACAACCACTACTATTGTTAGCCACAGCCGATGAAGAAACCACCATGGCAGGTGCTCAACAAATTGCCAAGCATGCTGATTTAAAACCAGAACGATGTATTATTGGCGAACCCACAGACATGACCCCCGTTTATACTCACAAAGGCCATATGAGTAGTGCTATTAGAGTCATTGGGCGCTCTGGTCATAGCTCTGACCCTGAACGTGGTGTAAACGCCATAGAAATCATGCATACCGTGATTGCAAATTTATTACAACTGAAAGAACAGTTAAAGAATAAATATTCACTGCCTAATTTTAAAATCCCCTACCCGACATTAAACTTGGGCCATATTCATGGTGGAGATAATGCAAACCGCATTTGTGGTTGTTGCGAGCTACACATCGATTTGCGGCCACTGCCAGGGTTAAGTATCAAAGAGCTACAAATGTTATTACTTGATGCAGTAGCACCTATTAATGCGCAATATATAAATAGCGTTGAAGTGATTGACTTGCACGAGCCTATTCCTGCTTTTAGCGGTAACACAGATAACGCCTTAGTAAAACTGGCTGAGCAGGTGTCAAATAGCAAAGCGGTTGCAGTAAACTATTGTACCGAAGCACCTTTTATACAACAGCTAGGTTGCGAAACCATCATAATGGGCCCAGGTTCTATTGAGCAAGCGCACCAGCCTGATGAGTTTTTAGCAATAGAAAAAATAGCGCCAGCTCAACACATGATCCGACAAATAATCCAAAACAGTTGTTTTAACAATGTTGATTGAGAGATAGGTTTGATAGAAAGAGCAAATACGCCAAGCGATGCTTGGCGTATTATACCAATTGGCTTAAATATTTAAATCGGCGATCCCGGTGGCATTTTAAGTGCTTCAAAGCCTTTAGGCCATTCGCCACTTTCTAAGAACACATTAATTTGTCTTGCTAACTCATGACGATAAGCCGTCTCTTCGCTCACACTACTAAAGAGTGATTGCTCATCAAACTGCTTTGCTACTCGCAGCAATTGGAACCTCAGTAATGCTTGTACTTCCGGCTCAGTTTTAGGTGAACTTGCTAACTGTGCCATACGCGCTGCGGTTAAATATTGCACGCGTTGAGTTAGCTTTTGCGCCATCGTGCTGTTAGCTTGCGCATCAAATACTTTGCCATACAGCGCATTTAAGGTCTGCGCTAAACTTAAATATTGGCTGCTACGTGCATGTTGTTGTGATAGGCGATTCAAACGCTCCGCATTTAAAAGCAAACCTAAACTATGGTTAACTGCAACCTCTGGTAATGCCATTGCATCAAGCACAAGCCCTGTTCTACCGTAAATACTTTCGCGGGTTTTTTGCTCGCCATATGCTTTGGGTGGAATAAGCGCTAATACGCTTTCAGGTATACGTAATTGTGTTGCATCTAGCGTTTGCAGCATTGCTTCTAAGGCTTGTAACTGAGTCGCTTTGTCGACTATCTTAGCGCCCTTAATCGTCTGCTCACCACGTACTTCATAGTCATAATCCACGCCACCTATAAGCTTAACCGCCGATTCCACTTGATAACGATGGAATAAATACAAAGGTACAAGTTTTTCTTCTAGCTGTGACAATGCCACACCTGCTTTGATGTTATTAATACCAAAGCTATTAAGTGCTTGCTGGCGCACTTCTAACACACGAAGCAATTCTGCTGATGGGTTTTCACCGTTATCCCATAAATGGGCCGTTGGATGCGCGCCACCTTTTGCTCTAGCGTCACTGTCAGAGATAAACTCTAAGCCAAGGGCGCGATTTTCATCCAAAATATCAGCTAATGCTTGGGCTTCATCGCTATTACCAAAGTCACTATAGCCATATTTAACGACCTGTGTATCCCACTGTCCCATACCTTTTGCGTAACCTTGAGTAATATCTAATTTGCCATTGTTATCAAAGGCAACCAGTGGGTGTGGATAATCCATTACTGACGCTCTGTCTTTAATCGAACCTGAAAAATTGTGTGCAATACCCAATGTATGACCAATCTCATGAGCACTTAGCTGACGAATACGGTCCAAGGCCATCTCGTGCAGACGCGTGACGGCTTCATCACCTTTTATAAATGGTGCAGCTAACGCTTCAGCGATTAAGATATCTTGACGAACTCGAAGCGATCCTAAAGTCACATGACCTTTAATTATTTCACCCGTTCGAGGGTCAATCACTGACGCACCATATGACCAACCACGCGTTGCACGATGTACCCATTGGATCACGTTATAGCGAATATCCATTGGGTCAGCACTCTCTGGCAGTATCTTTATTTGAAAAGCGTTTTTATAGCCCGCTACCGCAAAAGCATCATCCCACCATTTGCCACCTTCTAATAAAGCGGTTTTAACAGGCTCTGGTACTCCTGGGTCGAGGTAATAAACAATAGGTTCAACTGGTTCACTCACTGATGCTGTAGGGTCTTTTTTGGCTAAACGATGACGTGGGATATAACGTACCAACATCGATTCCCCCAAAGGGGCTGAGTAATCTTTATGCTCAATGCTCCAATAACCCGATTGAGGGTGGAACTTGCGGGGTTGATAGTTGTCATCAGGCAGTTTTACTAATGAGTGGTGTTGATGCACGGTAATGGCATAAGGGTCAGCGCTGGCTTGGCGTACATACTCACCGGGTTTTGAGCCTGTAAATGTAAGCACAGCTTCAAGTTCGGTATTGTGTACAAACGCTTTGCTGCGCTCCATAAATACCGCGCTACGCGATTTATCTAAACTAAAACTGCCCTGCTCTCGCTGCGCTAAAGTACGGCTCACAGCATGTACATCCGATAATAAATAAGGTGTGTAGTCTATTAAAACACTATCCGTATCTTCGGCAACAACACTAAAACCTTGTAAAATGCTAGACGCAAATGCCTCATTAACACTTTGTTGTTCAGCAGGATTAGAAGAACTTGCACGGTAATAACTATTAAGTGCACGTAACATCACTTTGTCTCCAAAGCGCTCAAACTGAACTAGATACGTACCACCTAATTGGCCCCTATCTAACCCTATATCGTTAGAGCCTACCCCGTAAGGTAAACTATGCTGAAGCAAGAATGGCTGCTTAAGTTTATCAACATCTAGGTAGATTTTGCCGCTGCTGGTATCGGCATAAAAAGAGTAATATCCCGGAAAACGATTTAACTTATCAGTAAACTCGTCAATGGGCTTAATTGCTGCGACTGCTTGAGTTATCATAGCGCCTAGCAAAGTACAAAATATGAAAGATAGCTTGCCTATTTTTCGCATGATCTTACCTTGTTATTAGTGGTTTTAATGGTTGATTTAAATCCAGTATATAAAATTGTATACAAAGTTCAGCCTTTTAAGACGAAATTAATTGCGGTTCATGGCTTCCTCTCACATCATTAAAGCTATGAGCACAACGTTATCAGGATAAAAAACTATGCGTAGACTCCCTCCAGTAATGATTGAAGACGGTTGTTCAAGAGAGTTACTCTCTCTTATCCGTACTATTTTAGCGGCCTGTAAAGAGATTTCATTCCGTGTTGGTCAGGGCGCTTTATCTGGCGTACTCGGTTCAACGCTTGATGAAAACATTCAAGGTGAAACGCAAAAAAAATTAGATGTACTGTCTAATCAGCTACTAAAAGACATTTTACTTGAGTCTGGTTACGTTAAAGCTATTGCATCAGAAGAAGAAGATTTTACCGTTGCAGGAAACCCTGATGCCGACTATATCGTCGCATTTGACCCACTAGATGGCTCATCAAACACCGATATAAACTCGCTTGTTGGTACTATCTTCTCAATCATGAAAGCACCAAAAGACTCAGACCCTGCTGATCAAACTATTTTCATGCAACCAGGCCACCAGCAAGTTGCCGCAGGTTATGTGCTTTATGGTCCGTGTACTACGTTAGCACTAAGTATTGGTAAAGGCACTCGTATTTTCACGTTGGATAAAACCCATGGCAGCTTCATGCTCACCGAAGACTTTGCAAAAATTCCTGAAGATACCAAAGAGTTTGCAATAAACGCCTCTAACCAGCGTCATTGGCAACCACAAATGCAGAACTACGTAAACGATTTACTCGCAGGCGAAGCAGGCCCTCGTGGTAAAAACTTCAATATGCGTTGGATAGCGGCCATGGTTGGTGATGTGCATCGCGTATTGTGCCGAGGTGGGTTATTTACTTATCCAGCCGATAGCAAAGATCCTAACAAACCATTTAAGCTACGTTTATTATACGAAGCCAACCCCATGGCCATGCTTGTTGAGCAAGCGGGTGGTATTGCTCACACGGGTGAAGAGCGCATTTTGGATATTGACCCGCAAGAAATTCACCAGCGTGTGCCAGTGATCTTAGGCTCTAAAAACGAAGTTGAAGCTTGTTTGGGGTATCATAAGTAATTTTTGATAAACAGTGAGTAACGCTGCCAGCGTTACTCACCTGAGTTCCCTGCATGTTCAAGCTGCACTTCTACTCCTTTTTGCTCCAATTTAGTAACTAACTCTTCTGGTAACCTAGTGTCTTCTGAAGAATAATAGCAGTCAACTTTCTTTAGATCTTTCAGCTGTAAGAACTCATCCCAACCTTGAGCTGACTGAAAATCACACTCCGCAAAAGCCAGTGCTTCTAATCTTGGAAAATTCGCTAAGAAGCCCCAGTCTGCTATTCCACAATCAGTAAGCCCTAGAACTTTAAGATTGCAATTGCTGGTGTTTTCTAGGTCACTAATCTCGTTGACATCACTTAATACACAACATCGTATAGAACTGATATTACTTAAAGAGTTAACTGACTTCAGTGATGGTTTATGTAGAGTAAGAAGTTTTAAGTTAGGAGGAAGCACAAGCGTTTCCAAACTGTCAATTTCTGGATAGATAATCTTTAAATACTCTAAATCGCTGAAGTTAGAAAAGTTAGGAAACGAAACCAGCCTAGAATAAAGATCCAAACTCTTTATTTTCAATGTTGACAATTGTTCTACTTGATCATAGTCATCAACTCCATAAATAAACAGTTTCAGCTCTTCTAATGAGTCTATCTTAGATAAAAAAGCTAAATCATAAAAGCCGAAACAGACTAAAGAACTAAAGCCTTTGAGCAAACATACCATCCGCTCAGCGTTTTCTGAGACTCTCCAGACAATATCTAAAGCATCAGTACCTAGCAGAAAAGGATTACATGCTCCGCTTACTGACAATAAAGCAATCTGGTTTTCAATAGCCTCTAACAACTTATCAGATAATTTTACAGCCACATTGGTAATGATTTTAGCCTCTAGGCCGACTCGAGTTTCAGAATAAACCTCTTGCCCTGGAAATAGCGTCTTATAAATTTTATCTGCTTGCTTTCTACTTTTACCTTGTGCCGCAAATTCCTCAAAAACCAATTGCCATATTTCTTCCCAACTGGCTTGATTAGTGGACTCAATTAAACTGTCAAAAACATCTAGCTCATCTTTGAGCTCCGCATAGTGCACACTGATATAATAAGCACAAAAATACTCTTGAAAGGATAAATGACTAAAGCCAAATAACTCTTCATTACCTCCCGTACCCTTAGGAATAAAAAAGCCCGTACGACACTGCAGATACTCAATAAGCTGTTCACTGTATTTATCTACCTCTTCAACATCGAGAATCTCAGTAAGCTGTAAGTCTAAAAACAGCTTTAACTGACTGCGTGAAATGTTATGGATAGGCGGATCACTCACTATAGGCAGGTATTCGCGTAAATTTTCTAGCTTATCGTCAGTTAACTTATTTAGAGGCTCGCAAGGCAATTTTAACTCCCCTGCATGCATACAATAAGCAAGCTTACCTAACCAATTACGTATATCTTGATAATCAAAGTCACTATCAGGTTTAAACTTTAGCTTACGTGCTTTATCCATCGACTCTAAGTAAGTGCCCACAATACGGCGGTAAAGTTCTGCACGACCATGAGGTAAGCTGCCCCGTCGCCATTGGATAAAACTAATTAGGTTCAGCAGTACTGGAATACGCGATAACGTATCAAGTTGAGCAAGGTCTTGGTTAATTTCGGTGATGTTTTCAACAAACTCTGCACGTTGTTCTTTATTAGGGGGGAGATACTGCTCTACCCAGTTTTTAGCAAAACGACTGCGCTGTTCAGCTAAAAATGGCATTAAATAAAAAGTGCTCGGCATGCTAGACTCGTTAAGTAAACTTGGGTCTATAAAATTTCCATTTGATATAGCTCTCATTTTTTCTGTAATGCCAAAATCTATGATGCCCTTTTTTAACTCTCCTTTTGCCAATTTCAACTCTCTAAGCTCAAACTCTTGCAGTGCTTTTTTTAGCTCGTCATCTCTTTCTTTTCTTTCCCCAAACCAAAACCGTTCATTGTCAAATCCCACTACCCGACTAGTCATCAACAAGCGGGCTGCTGGGTAGCTTGTTAATAATTGCATAATCTGTGTGGATAACCACTGGCTTTGCTTTTTGCTGATTTCGTCTAAACCGTCAACCAACAGCAGCACCTGTCCAGTTTTAAAAAGCTGTAGCAACATGTCTTTGGCTTTAGTGTCGTCTAAAATCAACGCAGCAAGTGATGCCCCTTGAGATTTTAACACAAGCTCAACAAAGGCTTCGTCTGTTATACTTTCTAATGAATTTGGTAAGTTTCGAGCGGTCAGTACCAACGGAAACAACTCTCCAAGATGCTTTTTAGCGTAGTTTTCACTCCAGTGACACAAGGAACACAGCAACCATTTAACTAATGTGCTCTTACCAACACCTGGGTCACCTAAAATAATGGTTCGAGGGTTGTCTCTAAGTACATCAGCCACATTTAATAACGCGAGTGACTCATGCTCGTCAGGTTTTGCTTCCGTTTTAACAAACTCCTCAGTACTCACTCTTTTTTTACTTAAATTCGGCAGTACGTAGAGTAGGTCAATATGTACTCGTTTTTTATCGCCATCACTGTCATCTAGCTCCAAACCTTGATTACCAAGAAAGCTTTCTTGCTTTACCACTTGCTCTAAATAACGATAAAGTGGTGTGCGGCCAAGCTCCATAAACTCAGACTGGTCCGCTTTTTGATAGTCTGGAAATTTATTAAAACGTGACATAGTTGATTTAACACCTTGTGAAGACATAAAACTGCCTAGTGAGAATTATAGTGACAGATAAGCAAATGCATAATATCACTCACTACAACTGTTTGTGTATTACAATATTTTGCAATTCCCGTTTCTTGCTCGAATAAAGCCTTTAATTTGAATACGCTAATATCACTGGGGTGTTCATACTTTGCCTGAACGCCTATTGCGATGTGATCTTTATTCAGTTCATAAAATGCAGAGCTGGTTTTGTCATAAATGTCCTCATCAGTTGCATTACAAAAGTCAAAGATATCTCTCGCGCCATCAGTGCGTTGTTCAACGCTTTCATATATGCGCCTATAACTTACCGCTAAACTCGATACAATGAGTGTGCATGCCATCAACAGCTCTTTGCGTTTTGGTATTTCTATATCTTTAAACTGCGTATAAAGCCGATTATCGTTTGTTATTTTGACTATCTTTCTTGCTTCTAGCTTGCGCAGATAATCAGCGACTCGGTTGCAGATCATTTTTAAGCGCCTAGGGTTTGCAGGTAAGCAATCATATTTGTTTAGGATGAGTTCAAGCTCATTAACTAACCCTGTATTTCTTCCATGATTCAGGTACTTTAAATGCTTTAAGAAGAACTGGGTCTTTTGTACTTGAGAAGGCATAGGAAGACGGTGGGCTTCCTGACAGAGTTTTTCTAGGTACTCTACGCCTAAATAACTATATTGACTTTTAGCTTGCTCTTTTTGCTCTGGAATTAGGTCAATAAACTGTTTTTGCAAAAAACGTTCAATCTGCTGCTGATCGATAGCCATCACCACCGTGCAGTTAGGGACATTTAAATAAAGCTTTAATCCCTCTAATAACTTGTAGGCCATTTCTGGCTCACATCGATCTAAATCGTCGATAAAAATAACCAACTTTTCTTTATTTCCGAGCAAAGCTTCAACCGCTTTAGTCAGCGCATCATTTATTTGATCTGGAGCGAGCCGAGTTAGTAAATGCTCTTTCTCATATTTCTCACCAATCCCTTTCAACTTATCAAAACCACTGGCGCCTGTTGCTTTTTTTAACCACCCCATCAATTACTGTCAAAGCTCCCAAAATAGCAACACTTGCTAATTTTCCCGCGGCATTGATAAACTTCTTATCGGTCGAAAAATGAGCCTGAATACAGTGTAGTAACGCCACTATCGGTGTTTTTTCATATTGATAACGCCACGCTTCAAACCAAATTCCAACACAACTTCCAGTTTGCATTTGTCGAGCTTGTCTTTTAGAAAACTCAACAGGCGCAACACCTGTAACCGCTTTATAAGCCCCAGCTAAACAAGAGGTTTTACCACTACCCCAGTAACCTGTGATAGCAATAGTCTTAGGGCTATCTGAGTGGACAATGTCTTTGGCAATATTCTCTACGAACTTTTCAGTACCTAAAAACTCACAGGGTTGTGCAGTAGGCTGGTCATTATGGCTATGCTTGGTGGTCACTTCAACTTCCTTGAACTTTGCAGATATATACTTTAACGATAAGCGATTAATCCTATTGTAGATTTCCCACGATGACAAGCTAGTCAAGGTAAACTGAACTAGCTCGCTTTTTTCATTACTTCCCACTGCGGCAAAGGTATTTCACGGCCAACCAACGCTGGGTTTTCAAATCCCCATTTACCCTTTAGCCAGAACATCATGGCCTGCTCTAAAACTGGCTCTAGTTCAATAAGCGCTTCATCTAACCAGTAATGCAGCTCACAGTCATAGCCTGCAACCGTGCTTGCACCAATATACACCGTGCCAATACAGTTTTTATCTTCACTATCAAACACACAAAATCCGTATGCAATATTTTCATTGAACTCATATAAATGGTGTTCCATCGCTACCGTATTATCTGCCACTGTCATATCTGGCTTAGGCCAATCGGTTTGACCGGCAAATAACTCACGAAGCCTGACTTGATTGCGCATTACCAGCTCATAATCAAGCACACTAAATTTGGGATGCATAATATGCAATGTAAAATACTTATCTTGGTAATCGTGATGAACCGTTTTAGGCGTAAGAGGCATATTATTTTCCTTATTTTTTAAGTAATGTCAGTAGCTGAGACACTTTTTCATGGCTTATTTCACCCATTTGCTCTGGGTTTGCGAGGGCATATAACACCCCTTCAACGCAACTATGATCAATATCACCACGCATCTCCAGTAAACTGGCCCACAATTCAAGCTCTTCAATATCAACACGCCCTTGCTGAACTTGCTCTAATGCAGCAATAATATCAGAGCTACTAAGCGTATAAATAACCGTTGCTTGGGGATAGCGTGTAAGTTCTCCGTAAAGCTGCTGATAGCCAGAAGCCAAGCGTACAATTGTTTTTAAATCTTGATAATGGCCTGTGTTATTATTCTCGTTACTATTCACGTTGTTATTCATCATGCAGGTAAAGTAATGCCTTGTTCTAATTGTGGCCAATCGTTTAATTGTGAAGCCAATACAAACTGTTGGTGTATGTCGCTGCCCAATATTTTACCCTTATCTGAGACTCATGGCTGCCTTTGCCGCAGCTGTTTGGTGAAAGAAATACGTAGATATATCGAAAGCTTAAGCACACACTCCATTGCTGAACAACGCACTTTAGCTCGCCCTTTTAAACACTCTGGTGTTGTTGAGGGTTTAGATTATGATATCGAAAACGGCCTGTTGGTAATGAGTCGTTGGGCACACCTAAAGCGTGGTCGTTGCTGTGGCAATGGTTGTCGCCACTGCCCATTTAATTAGCACCGATTTCAACAGGTAAGTTACTCGGTTGCCCCCATTCGCTCCAAGAACCATCATAAACGCTTAACTGTGCATAACCACACTCATCAGCAGCCATAGCTAAAATACAAGCTGTTACACCGGAGCCGCAACTAAATTGCAATGCTTGGTTGGTGATACCACACTCTGTAAAAAGAGTTTGCAGTGCATCGACTGATTTTACTAATCCTTGCTCATTTAATATTTGCTGATATGGCAAGTTTTTACTATTTGGAATATGACCGCTGCGCATATTACATCGCGGTTCAGGGTCTTCGCCACTAAAGCGTTTAGCCGACCTTGCATCTAACAAACATGTCGACTTATCGTTAATGCTTTGCAGTACTTGTTGACTATCAATAAAATAATTGGGTTGCTCTTTAGCGACAAAATTACCAACTTGCGCAGTAATGGCATAACTAGGTGCTGTTGGTAACCCAAGCGCTAGCCAATGCGGCAAACCACCATCAAGCACATAAACCTGTTCAAAGCCCATGCTTTTAAGCATCCACCAAGCACGCGGTGCACTAAATAAGCTCATATCATCATAAACAACCACAGTGTCATGCAGATTTATGCCCAATTGACGCATAGCAGCCTGAAACTGTGCACTATCACACATCATGTTCGGCAAACTTACTTTTGGGTTAGTTAATGCGCCACTGATATCAAAACGCTTTGCCCCTGCAATAATAGCTATTGGTGAATAAGGCTTGTTTACGCCCGGCTTTACTATTCCTGCATCCAAAACATGCACCTTATTTAGGTGCTGAGCAAGCCACTGACAGCTTTTCAGATTTTTCACTTTACCTCCTTTGTTACTGATAACAGGTGAAATAATACTTAGTCTCACGTTATACTACTGCCATCCTAAGGTGAAAGACAGCAACGATATTATTTTGAAACCACTGCACACAAAAGAGGTTAATAGTCCTATTCTCGTCGTACTACCCAAATTTATTGGCGATGCGATCAACACCCTGCCCGCCTTAAAGCTATTACGCCAACTTTACCCTGCGCAGAAAATTGTCATACTCGCTAATGGTGCTATCTGCGAGCTGTTCAAAAAAGTTGAACTAGCAAATAGTGAAACGCTTAGCCTCAATAGCTTTGGCAAAAAAAAGTGGTCTTTAGATTTAATTAAAGCACTGCGCAAATTTAAATTTGCACTCGGTTTTTTATTTAGAGGCTCTCTAGGCGATGCAATATTGTGTAAAATGGCGGGTATCAAAACCCTAATAGGTTACGCACAAAATGGCCGTTCAGCTTTATTAAGCCATGCTCTACCACTGAACATCAACCACCATTATATCACCCGTTATTGTCAATTGGTGAATGAACCTCATAGCAACCCTTTTAAATGCTTTGAATCACCAAAGCTGTCACATGCTCATATAGAGAATGCATTCCAAAGCGAGCAAAAAATTATCAGTGTATACATGGGCAGTGCCAGTAAGAACAATCGATACTACCCTAGTCATTATGCAAAAGAAGCCCTACTAGAAATATCTAAACATTCAGTATGCAGCTTTAACCTTTTGGGGAGTGGCGATGAAGCATTTGAAAATAGCCAGCTATGCGACCTACTAAAAGCAGACAATATTGCCGTTACAGACTTAAGCGGAAAAACCAGCATTACGGAGCTTGTTGATACAATCGCCCAATCAGATTTAATGATAAGCATCGATTCTGGACCAATGCATATCGCGTGTGCAACGGGTGTTAATTGCATTACACTTGTTGGCCCTGGGACCAGCCCTTGGTCATGTGTGCAACCTGTTACCCCTTATTGCAAACCTATTTTTGCTAACCCATTTTTACTTAATGATAGTGACAAGCTGTCTTCAATCTCACCATCCAAACTTGCATTATTGGCCATAAATACTCTTAATTCACAAAACCAAGGGAACTCTCATGATGAATACCCAATCAAGTGATAAAACCATTCCTGTTAGTGTATTTATTGTCACACTCAATGAGCAGCAGTACCTCGCACAAGTGCTAGAGAGCGTAAAAAACTTTGCAGAAATCATCGTGGTTGATTCTGGTAGCAGCGATAATACCGTAAGCATTGCAGAAAATTTTGGGGCAAAAGTGTATCATCAAGATTGGTTGGGGTTTGCTAAGCAAAAGCAATTTGCATTAGAAAAATGCACTCAAAAATGGGCATTAAACCTTGATGGTGATGAAATATTAACTCATGAATGCATTGCAGAAATAGTAAAGCAAATAGAGACTAAGAAGTATTCCTCTGTGCGTTTTTTGCGTGACGATATCTTTATTTATAAAAAATCAGCTTCATTGACAAGAAAAGACAACCACCTGCGTTTTTTTCAACGTGATAAAGCCAACTTTGACAAACAACAACTAGTACATGAAAGCGCACAAGTTGAAGGGGCAGAGTTAAAGTCGAACGCGACGTTTATCCACCACGGTTACAATGAAATCCAAACGCTTGTTTTAAAAACAAACACCTACTCAACTTTAAAGGCAGAGGAAAAATTCAGTAAAGGAAAACAAGCGTCTATCGGCAAACTCTTCCTCGCGTTTCCTGTTGCCTTTATAAGAGAGTACTTATTACACAGAAAAATATTTTCAGGACGCCGAGGGTTTATTTTATCTATGATCAATGCGCAATATGCGTTTATCAAAGAAGCTAAACTATTTGAACTCGCAGAAAAACAAAAATATCATCAAAATTAAATTTTAATGATATTTCTACGCATAGGGGCTAGCTTAGCAAGTACTTTATTCTGCAAGGGGTGACTAATACCGACCTCATTCATAGCGGCAATGAGTAAGTCTACGGTATGATTAAAATCATACTCACTAATGTTCATTCCGGTATGGATTTGCACCATATTGTCGCCTTGATACTGACAAGGTCCATCTAGCACCGCACACATATGGCTAATAAAACCAGTGCGAAAATGACTCACATTCGTTTGTTTAAAATAGTGAAAAACAACTTTATCTTGACCAATCTGGTTAATAAAAGCATCGGTTAAACGTTCTAAACCCGCCCGTTCCCCTACCTGATGATACAAAGAAGTTGGTGTGCTTTGACATCCAGAAACGGCAATCATCACGCTCAGCGCAATAGCGACTTTTTGACACCTTGCTACCAGACTCATTTAAAAATACCCTGTTATTGATACATACCAACCCGTTTGCCTATCTACACCCGCAATTGAGCCCAAATCTAGCCATGCAGCCGTAATACTCACTGATTTATTAGGCAGCCAAGCTATAAAAATATCTCGCCAATGTGTTTCACCCAAACCGAGATTGTTTGGTTTTTCACGAAACTCCACACCCAATGCTATTTCTCTCGATAAAAATACCGCACTGCTGGCCTCTAGTAACCACTGTTTATTTGCTTTGTCGCCACCAAAGCCTAGCAAGCCAATTTGATTGGCCTCACTATATCTGGCAGTAACGTTCCAAAACCAGTTGTAGCCATAAAACACACCTAAATGAAGTTTACTTGCAGCCAAGTAAATATCATTACCACGGGTATCATTAGCACCCAATAGCTTTGCCACATTGCCATCTTTTAGTGACTTATGCTGCATCCCTAAGCTTAGTTGTGGCCAAGTGCTATACACAATATCTCCGTACAGCCGAACTTTTGCACCACTGACCTTTTGCTTTATGGTTGTCTTGAGTGCGGGCACATCAAAGTTTTGTTCAGCATAGTTCAGCTCTACTCGGTCAAATAAGTTGCCTTGAATACCACAGACATCAAGGCGGTAATTTTTTACATTACCACGACTGCAAAATCCGCTCATCGCCCACTCATCTTCACTGGCATACCCTGCAAGCTGTGCCCAAGGTACTATCCCCCCACCAGCACTGCCTTCAATTTGCGATACACCTGGTGTAGCAAGTAACTTACCACTGGCAAAAATATGCGAGCTATAAAGGAGTATTATTAATGCGCTAAACCACTTCATTGTAGCTTCCTAACCAGTCTAAAAACTCTTTTGCGGGAAGTGGGCGGCTTAAGTGATAGCCTTGTGCATAATCACAGCGCATTTGTTTAAGTAACTTAAGCGACTCTGCATTTTCTACTCCCTCAGCAACCACCGAAAAACCAAGTTGATGGCCCAAAGAAATGGTTGACTGAACAATACATTGATCTTGATGGGATTCATTCAATTTTAAAATAAATACTTTATCTAGTTTAAGCTCATCAATAGGCAACATTTTTAATCGCCCTAGTGATGTTTGCCCTACACCATAATCATCTAACGATATCATCACACCCAGCGACTTTAAGGCCTTAAGCGCATTAATACCTTGCTCCTCATTTTCTATCATATCGCGTTCTGTCAGCTCGATAGTGATCAAATTCGCTGGTACTTTATGTTTAGCTAACGCACGTTCTAGGTGTGAGAAAAATTCTTTATTGGCAATATCTTGTGCTGATACATTAATTGCAGCCTTCATAGTTAACCCTTCGTGTAGCCAAGTACCAACTTGCCCAACTACGGTGCTAACCACCCATTGAGTTAGCTCAACGATTAATCCCGACTGCTCTGCTAAATCAATAAAAAACTCAGGGGAAACCCACTGACCATTACTGCGTTTCCAGCGTATCAATGCTTCAACTTTATCAATTTTACCACTACCCATATTGAGTTTGGGCTGATAAGCCATAAACAACTGCCCACTGTCATCTTTTAATGCGTGTTTTAACTCATCAATAATTTGAAGTCGTTCAAGGTGCGCTTCATCTTCACCATTTTGATAGTAATACACTTCATGACCATCTTGTGCGGCAGCATCAACCGCAATCAATGCTCGGCGGATCATATCTTCTGGCGTTTGTGCTTGTTCAGGATATTGCACAACACCAACACTAAAACGCAAACTTATCTCTAATTTTTGAATAACATAATATTGATTAAGTGCCAGTCGTAATTGCTCAACACAGTGTTGCTTGGTACTGTCAGGTTTGACTTCTACAACACTTAAAAACTCATCGCCGCCTACACGCGCATTAAAACCATGGAGTAACTGGGTGGATTCTTTTATTCGCTGAGCAACCGCTTGAATGCAACTATCGCCCACTCTTGGGCCTAATTTATCATTAATATGTCGCAGTCCCTTTATATCGATTGCTATTAGATAATAAGAGCCTGTTTTTTCTGTATAATTTGATAAAAGATCAAGCGCAGCGGTACGATTATAAAAGCCTGTTAACGTATCGTGGCGAGCCTGAAAGCGGATTTGCTTTTCACGCGTTTGAATATCTTCTCCCATTTCTTGAAATGCATCTACCAGCTCACATACTTCTTTACTCGGCCTTGACTCAGATATGTTGGCCAAATAGTTGCCTTGTGCAAATTGTTTCGCCATTACTGTCAGTTGTTGTAACGGCGTGGTTAAATTATTTGCTAAAATACCACTGGTAATAAAACCTAACACGATGGTGCCAAACGACAATAAAATAACGGTTAATACTAATTTATCAAATTCTTTGTAATGCTCACTCAAATCAGCACTAAGCACCACATTAATAGGGTTATTTACCAAACCTGGTAGATGCAATTTAGCACTTAAATAAACGGGGTCTTCACTAAACCAGCGGTCCACTATCTGGCTATCTATATATTCCAGTAAAGGAAGATGTGATGGATGCTCTGCCATGGTGGTTGCCTTAAGACCAGTACGCACGGCAATAAAACTAATTTCCATCCCTGTTAGCTCTTTAAGCTCTTTGGCAACGGTCGCATCAATAGCAAACCCAACCATACTGTATGCGATGGTTCTAGGCGCTTTGACTGGCAAAACAATTACTTGGTACAGCTTGTTACTGATTACCATGAATGTCGAGCTATTACCTTGTGCCAATAACTGCTTCATTAATTGAGGCGTATCTGCGGGTAATTCTATGTCACTTTGGTTGGCTGAAATGAGTTGCCCACGGGTGTCAAACAACAACATTAAATCTGCGTCTATACGCTGGCTATGATTATACAACACACTACTGATAGTATCAGCATCTCGCGTTGCAACCGCTTGTTTAAAGCCAAAATCAGCAGTCAGCACAGTAGCTGCCGTCATCAACAATCGCTCTTTGGCCTTTAAATATTGTTGATAGACATTTTCTGCCACTTGCATATCTTGCTGTACTTGGCTTTCATTAAAATGGCTAGTCGACCACCAAAAGCTCACCAAACTCGCCACTGCAGTAAGTAATACTAAGCCAACACACAGGGTAATAATACGATGCTTTAAGCTAGTTCCCATGAGAATCCTTAAACATTTCACCAAATGTATTACGTGGGGCAGGCGTAACCAGTTCAATTTCTACTTTGCTATGACTGTTATCTTGAGGCCAAATATGCTCACTGCGCTCTCCCAGTTCTTTATCTTGCTCCGGATGCCATAGTAAGTAAGAACTTGTATTATCAGGTAAAACAACTTGGCCTTGCACATCAGTCAAAAAATGAGCCTCCGATTGCGCCACATAAATATAGCCAACCATCGAGTCGTGAATATTGCACCCTAAAACCACCACCCCTGATTGCTCGAAAGTAAGCGGTGCTTTTGGTGTACCTGCATATAACTTTAATTCAAAAGGCTTAATAGGTGAAAAAGAATATACATGATGGCGAATATCATCACTATTTGGAAATGCGACCTGTTGACCTTTAACAATAGTGAGTAACTTTGGCTCAAATTGTTTATTCACTTGATCCATCACTGCAACTGGTAAAGGTTTATCATTTTTAAAAGGTTGCAACAGCTCAATGACCGCGTACTCTACAGGACGGTTATGCTGATCAACAATGGTTAATGTTTTTGCTTTAACGGCAATACTCACGCTACCAATCAGTAGCATACTTAGTGCAATAAAGGAGCACCCTTTTTTAAAATAAAATGGCATACCTTGCCTTGAACTATTTTTACTCTGACTGTAAGTAAAATTGACTAAGAACACAATTGCAAGGCATTTACGAGATAACAGCCAATAAACACACTAAATACATGTTTATTGGCTAAGTCTATGGTAGGTTAGCTGTTTTCTATGAGATCATATTCACTGTCAAGGATAGCAATGACTTCTGAGCGGGGGTCCGCTGGAATAATCAGCTCTTTGCCTACTATTTTACTAGCAATACCTACATAAGTATCAGAAACCGACATCATTACATCCATCGGTAATTGATAATTCTGAGCCAATGCCTCACGCTCATCCATACGCCCTTTGTTCAACAAAACATCAGAGTCTGGGACATTATTGATCAAAAGTTGGCGAAACCCCTCTTTTGAATTTTCAATAATCCGACCATCTCGATAAGCTGGGCCATCCCAAATACGCGATGAGTCTGGTGTGCCAACTTCATCAATATAAATTAACTTTTCTTGGCCATTAGTATCTTCTATGTAGCCAAACTCAAATTTGGTATCCACAAAAATCTGATCAAGCTCAGCCAGTTCTTTACTAATTAGCTCAAAGCCTTGCTTAAGTAATTGCTCATATTTAGTCACATCATCATATGATTTAAAATTAAATGCCGCTAAGTTATCGGTGATATTTTTACGGCTGATGTTTACATCATCCACTGCTGGCACATCGTCAAGGCCTGTAATAATGCCCTTCGTTGATGGTGTGATCAAAAGTTCAGGTAGTTTCTGGTTGGCGTTTAACCCTTGTGGTATCTCAATACCACAAAAGTTACGAATACCCTTAGCGTAATCACGCCACATACTGCCAGTAATATACTGACGTGCGATGGCTTCAACTTTAACTGTACGCGCTTTGCGAACAATCCATACATAAGGGTGAGGAATATCAACAATGTGGTTACCTGCAAGGCCTGCTGCATCAAACAATTTAAACCAATGTGCAGCAACGCTATTTAATGCAATACCTTTACCTGGTACACCATTTAAGCCATTTTCACCTTGCCAAATACAATCAAATGCAGAGATCCTATCTGAGATCACCATAATGGCTAATTCAGTACCCGGTGGTACGTCATATCCTTTTTCAGAAATTAGGCGTGTACTATCTTCGTCGGTGAGCCAGTAAACTGAACGTACTTTACCACTGTGCACTGCACCTTTGGTGCGAATTGGTAGATCGTCATTGACGTCTAAAACTTTGTAGCTACTCATTATTACTCCAAGGCCGGATGCACCTTGCTAAAGGGTGCAAAAAAATGAGGGGGTTAGGAGGCCTTATAATAATCGTTCAGCAACAAAATCACAATCAGCAACGCCATTTGCCGCATAAAGTTTAGATTTTAACGACACAAGGTTTAGCCCCATGCAAATCTGAGATACCATCATTCACTCAATAGCATTGATGGTGAACAAATGATTGAAATTAACGATTTGCTCTACACATGGCAGAAACAAACACAACCTACTTTGACCATCAAGCACCTACATATTGCCAAAGGTGAAAAGTTATTTTTACATGGCCCAAGTGGCAGCGGAAAATCTACCTTATTGGGTTTACTCGCTGGTATCAACCCCATTCAGCAAGGTGAGATAAACATTTTGGGCCAGTCACTTACTAAACTATCTAATGCTAAGAGAGATCGCTTTCGCGCCGATCATATAGGCACTATTTTTCAAAATTTTAATTTACTTCCATATTTAAATCCGTTAGAAAACGTGATGTTAGGCTGTGAGTTTTCCTCTTTGAGAACAAAACAAGCAAAACAAGAATCTGGAAGTATAAAAACACAAGCAAGTAACTTATTAACGGCACTCGGTTTAAAGCCCCAGCACTTAATCAGTAGCGTAGCCAACTTGAGTATTGGTCAACAACAGCGAGTGGCTGCAGCTCGTGCATTTATTGGTCGCCCAGAAGTGATTATTGCCGATGAACCCACTTCCTCACTTGATACCGACACGCGAGAAGCGTTTATAAAAACCTTGTTCACTCAGGCTGAAGAATATCAAGCAACCATTATTTTTGTAAGCCATGATAATAGTTTAGCCAGTTTATTTGACCGCAAAGTCAGTTTGCAAAGTATTAATGGAACAACCTTATGACCTTATTAAAACTGGCACTTAAAAGTAGTTATAACCGCCGCGCTAGCGTATTGCTCACTTTATTTACTATTGCTATTAGTGTAATGCTGTTACTGAGTATTGAACGTGTTCGAATTGATGCAAAAAACAGCTTTAGCAATACTATCTCAGGTACTGATTTGATTGTGGGTGCGCGCACCGGCGATATTCAATTGCTTCTTGCTAGTGTATTTCGTATTGGCCATAGTAATAATGCACTAAAATGGCAAAGCTATCAGGATATAAAACAGCGCCGTGGTGTAGCTTGGACCATACCAATTAGCTTGGGTGATAGCCATAAAGGTCATGCTGTTTTAGGCACTGACAGCAACTACTTTGCGCATTATCGCTACGGAAAAAAGCAAGCATTAATATTTCAAGCTGGTCGAGCGTTTCACAATGGCCAAGAAGTGGTGTTAGGCAGCGAAGTTGCAAAAAAAATGCACTATCACCTTGGTCAAAAAATTGTAATTTCTCATGGTATGGGTAATACAAGCTTTCACCACCATGACGATAACCCGATGACCATCGTAGGTATCTTAGCACCCACTGGCACACCTGTAGATAAAACTGTACATATACCTTTAATTGCCATTGACGCGATGCATACAAACTCAAGGGCACCGCGTTCTATCAGCGCCAAGCCTGTTGCCAAAAATCCACAACATGACCATGACCATGACCACGACCACGACCACGACCATAAGCATGTTAATATCCAAAGCAGTCCTTCAGATTTAATTGGTGAACCACAACAAATTACAGCGTTTTTAATGGGTTTTGAATCCCCCCTGTACACTTTGCAAGTAAGGCGAAATATAAACCAATATCAACAAGAGCCTTTACTTGCCATTATGCCTACTGTCACCTTAAAAGAGCTTTGGAATATGTTGGATATTGTTGAGAAAATATTACTGCTATTTTCAATGGTGGTCGTGGTTATTAGCCTATTAGGCATGCTGACAACATTATTAGCAACACTAAACCAACGTCGCAGAGAACTGGCTATTTTACGTTCTGTAGGTGCAAGGCCATGGCATATTTTTAGTTTAATGAGCTTCGAAGCCATCATTATCACATTATTTGGTTGTTCACTTGGCACCATTGCATTTTACAGCATGTTATTTATTGTTGAACCGATGTTGCAAAGCCAATTTGGTATCAGCATTAGCGTTGGTGCCTTATCCCACTATGAACTGACCTTGTTAGGCGTTATCATGACCGCTGGCACCTTAATGGGTCTCATTCCAGCAGCTCGTGCCTACTTTTATTCGTTGGCCGATGGCATGAGTATTAAAATATAAGAGAGTAGTTATATGCGATTTATTACCCTGTTCCTGATATATATGCTAAGCGGCACGGTACATAGTGCGCCCCCCAAAGAGATTTTTTGGGAAGACCTAATTCCAAAAGGCCATGTGCAAATTGATACCCAAGATGCTGCGTCACATGACGGAGCAGATCAAAACTGGGTGCAACCTAGCTTAGATGCGCCAGTAGTAAAAAGTTTAGATGGTAAATCGGTGAGCTTACCCGGCTTTGTTGTGCCACTTGAAGGCGATAACCAATTAATCAGAGAATTTTTATTAGTTCCTTATTTTGGCGCCTGTATTCATGTACCGCCGCCGCCGCCAAACCAAATTGTACATGTTAAAATTAAAGGTGGAGTACCTATTGATAGCTTATATGACGCCATTACAGTAACAGGTGTGATCAAAGTAGAAACTTGGCAAGGTGAGCTGGCACAAACGGGCTACACCATGCAAGCAGTGGGCGTTGCCCCATTCGAACTTTAGTACCTTAAACTAAAGAGTATGCACTATATTTGCATACTCTTGTTCCTCTGCTAATCTACTATTTTTCACCTAAACGGCCAATAAAAACTAACCCATGCTAAAATAAAAATTAAGCTTAAAAAAGCTATTTAGGTGTTGCAAAAACGGACAAAAGAATACACTCTGTTAACAGTTTAGAGGTTTTTTTACATTTTGAATCTGAACTTTACAGAACATTCTCCACACTATTAAGGCCGCATGTGCGGCCTTAATTTTGTCTTCATTCGAGCGACTTGCGCCTTCCTGGATAATGAACAACCACTGGCTCAGAGTAATTAGGTACGTGATCATAGCTAAATACTGCGTAGTACTTATCTATGTCTGCATTACCAAAATTATCTAACGTGTATTGATCAGGGCCACCATATAGTTTAACACCATCAAATGGAGACCGCGGCGGATGAAAGCGGTTTCTGACCACAAAGCTGCCAACAAGATCAGAGCTATCTGGATTGAGCCAAGTCAGCTTAACAACACCATTTTCCACTTGAGTTTGGAAATGTGTCGGTGCAGGTAATGCTTCAACACGCCGTTCAATATACTCTACATGCAATTTCGCAGGCTGTGTATCATTACTATTTCGCCAATTAACCAGCACATCTTGTGCTTGTGATTCTGCCGTAGCACGGATTATAAAATACAAAGGCGTTTGTGCTCGATGTAACCGAGCTAGCTCTTTTAAACTATAACTATCAAAAATAAAATTATGTGCTGTGCGTTCCTTCAATTGTTCGTTACTCACTTCATAACCAATATATTCAATTTTCTGCCTTTGCTTCACATGCTTAAAATCGACATCTTTGAGCTCTACTAGTTCCACGGTAAAGCGCACATCCTTAGCTGACGCCAAGCTATTTATACTATATAAAGTTAAACAAGCCTGAGTAAATACTGTTTTATCTGGTTCTAAGCATTCATTAAGCTCAAACGCCAATTGTCCGTATACGATTTCACCTTCAGTATCAAACCCTGAGGCTAGCTTATCCGCCACCACTTTATCTTGATATATGGTGTTACAGCTACTGGCGTTCACCGTGGTTGATAGCTCTGGTAATTGGTAAATAAGCTCTAAATTAGGCCTGTAGTGTAATCCACCACCGAATGAACCATATCCAATGTCAAACTGCATAACTTGCGAGTCATTACCAACAGGTAAACTTTGCGGTCCTTGAATACGCAGTAACAATGTTTGTTGCGCTATTAAGGTTTCTAGCAAAGTGCGTTCAACCCCATTAAATGACCAGCGAAGCCAAATGCCTTGCGTCATTTTATCTGACTCAATCGTTTGCCCTAAAGTGTGCAATGGCTTAGCTTCTTGGATTTGAGCAAAGTCATAAATATCATCCACTAAAGTGGCATCTAAAATTGAAATTGACCACTCACCATATTTTTCAATTTTTGCAGCAACGCGATTCATGGGGTACAAAAACAGTTGCGCGGTTGCAATATGCGAGCCTTCAGGAATAGTACTTAAATCAAAAGCAACCACGCCAACACTCACACCACGATTTTTATCAACGCCAATAAACATGGAGTTATAACCAAAGTGCTCTTTATTTTTATGTAAATAATTCTGTGATAAATAACCAACCTGCTCGCGGGCAGGAAAAAGCGTTCGACCACATTGATTATCTGCTAGGGTTGTTTTTAAACGCAGCTCAGGACTAAATGGAGATTTTATTTTAGTCACCTTATCTACCGCACGAATGTTATAAAAGTAAAAGTGACCACTTTTTAACTGAGTGTCTAAAAACGACAATGACTTAGTGATAGCGACTAAATTATCCTCAGTGCATGGGCTTTTGTTATGCTCACTTCGATACACTTCAAAATAAATATCATCACGCTCTTCAAATTGCCACTCTAGCTCAACACTGTCGTGGCCCACCTCTTTAATTGTAAACTCTGCTACTCGAGATGGAGCCAAAGGCGAATAGTTAATCGCTTCGCTTAGGGCGTGTGCAACCGCAGGGATATTTTCTGCAACACTTTGCGCCATATTTTTCATGTAATCAGGAATATTACGCGTACCCACCTCAACCACGGCGGCAATAATACCTCTGCGATAATAGTACTCTCGACCACTGCCGTTAATAAGTTGCGCAGGAGGCTTACCGCGATGAATACCGTACTGGCGGCCAGTAACCTTACGAATCTCATTGTTCATATTGGCACATAGTACATTCAAGTCAGTGCCTTCAATTTCTACTTCATGATTGAACTTATGGGCGGGGAAAAATACATTACCTTGTGAGTGATAATCAAGCGCGATGCGAATATTTTCATGGCTTTCAACAAAGTCACGAATTGCCGCTGTTTCTGGCTCAGAAAAAGCGTGAGGCCCACCATATGTATTAGTATGCGTGTTTTGATTACGCATAAATTTGGCATCAAAGTTTCTGTTTAAATCAACACCAAAGGTGCCATCGCCATTGTTACGTCGATTTTTACGCCAAAACGAAAAGTGATTTCGAGAGTACTCAAAACCATCAGGGTTCAAACACGGCACCATGTACAAGGTATTACGCGTTAGCGCTGTTTGTAGTTTGGGATTAAAGCGGTAATTATCTATCACATATTGAATAAATTTAATTGCTAATTCATTACCTATCCACTCTCTTGCGTGAATAGAGCCAGTATATAGTAGCGCAGGTTTATCATCTGCGTAGGTCACATCTAACGATACGGTAACCAACATAATAGGGCGACCTTCCCATGTTTCACCTATGCTTTTTAGGCGAATTAAATGCGGGTGTTCGCTCATGCTTTGTTGCAAAAAATCAATGGTATCTTGATACGATGCATATTGGATTTTCATAGTATTCCCATACGGCTCATGTTTACTCACTCCCTCAAAAAACACTGCTACATAAAGTAACAGTGCATACTAAGACAGTAACAACGAAGGCGTTTACAAAACCAAGCTTAATGACAGGGCTTTGCAACTTGCTGCCAGTGATTAACAATTTTTTCTAACTTTTTGTCTTTGAGATTTTTTACTACGCACAATTGCTCAGGTTTCGTATTGAGTGCTTCAACCACACCAATAGCACCAAAAGTGGTCATGATCTCCTCAACCATTTTACTGCCAACGCCTTTTACCTGAGACAAAATCTCGCGAATTTGCGCTTCATCAAACTGTACATCCTGATAGCTATTTAACTCTGTGCTCACTTCATCATTACTCGGTATCAAACTCTGCGCTTTAGCAGGTACAACGATTCCATGTAATTTAAAGTTATCTTGAAAATTCCACATCTCACTGGGCCACTCTTCGTCTGGGCGATATGTGGTATCTAAAATTGGATAATTATATTCATCTAACCTAGAGAATTGTTCAGCACAATCTTGACTTGGTGTATATCGAGAAAAGCCTATATGACGCATGGTTCTTAGTAAACGAGTATCAATTTTGCCAAGCTCTTCCCAGTTATAAAGCGGAATATTCGGTTTTGCAAAACGTCCATCTCCGAGCAGCCACATCAAGTACTGCCCAATCCAATCGCGAATATATGGGAATGCAGCAAAAGCCGTCGCACATTCTAAAATACGGAGCTTGCCATCTTTACCCAGTGCTATATCACAAGCCCAATATTCTGCATTCGCCGCTTTAGAGGCGCGCGCAGCTAATTCTAAAACACCTTTAGGCACATCCTGATAATCCATGCTGCCACCTTGGCTAGTATTGGTGAGCCACTCTCCTTCTGGTGGACGTCGCCAAAATGCACACACGGGTTTGTGACCTATCAACATCACTCGAATATCGGCTTCCATTGGTACAAAATCTTGTACATATGCAGGGTAATAACGCTTTTGTGACAATAAGCTGGCAGCCTCTTCATAACTATCTACTTTATGTACAAAATAACCGCCATAGTTAGATGGGCCATAAGAGCGCTTTATAATTTTTGGGTATTGCGTATTAGCTAAATATTGCTTGGCTTTTTCCGGAATATAAAAAATTTCAGTGTGTGGCGTAGGTAAATTATATTTACGACAAAAGTGAGTAACATTCTCTTTAGACTTATTTGAAAATTGACTGTCTAAAGAGGGTAAAAAGCGCACTTGGGGTAAGGCTTTGGCAATTTCACGAAACGCTTCGTACGCTGTTGCTGGTATATTACCTATTAATACATCAATATTTTTACGTTTTACCTCTGCAATAAAACGCGCTTTATCATTACCCCAATGATAAGTGACCTGTTCAATTTTATCTGGCCATCCTTTGAAGTTTGATTTGTCAAAAAAGCGTAGCACATAGTCTAAATATAAAAGTCCAATTTTTGGTAAAGAATCTTTTTTTGTCATTGTCTTAGGCCACCTTGATTGAGTGAAGTGCTTGCTTTTTCTGTACAGTTTTATCAATGAGATCGACCATGGCATCGAGTTTTACCTGATTAAAATTGATGCCCAAATGCTCTTGCTCTGGTGTGGCAAACGCCGGAATTGTATTGACCTCCAAAACCACAAACTGTTTGTGCTGCCTGTCATAAATTAAATCCACTCCTGCGATTTCTAACCCCAAAACTTTGGTAGCCTTAATTGCCAAATCAATGACTTCTTGATCCGGTTCACGCACGAATACAGAGCCACCACTGGTAATATTAGTTTTCCAATCATCTTTTGGCGCTTTACGGCCATAACAGCCTACACACTGTCCATCCACTACGTCGATGCGATAATCCGTATTGTCATAATCAATGAAGCGTTCCACGTAGAAATAGCGTAAATCAGTGCGGCTTAAAAATGGCAGCAACATGTCTAGCGCATGTTCACCATCTATTTTTACAACACCTACGCCACCCCACCCATCGGTTGGTTTGTAAACCAGCTTGCCACCAAAATCACGTATCGCTGCTTTTAAACCTGCAATATCGTTTTTATGACATAACCGGTAATCCGCAGTAGCAATACCATGGCTATTGAGCAAATGGGAGGTACGAAATTTATCTTCAGCTAACGAAAATGCATGGAAATTATTTAGTGTAGGTATCGACTCACTAAGTGCCTGATATAAATAAAGCTGATACTGAGTCTGCTGGCCTGCGTTGTAACTTAAAAAAGCATCAAGATGCTCCATTACAATACCATTACACAATATTTGCCCGTCTTGCGCTCGAGCATCTCGAAGATTTAATCCTGTAGTGGTCTCAATGCCACGTTCAGCCAACGCATGCACGAGCTTTTGCTCAATGGCTTTACCGCCACCGTTTTCGTACATCCAAATGCCAACATGAGGTGCTGTCACTGTATTCTCCTTGGTCCTAAAGTAGGGGTGCAACTACATTACCGTCTATTGTAAAAGGATCTGTGTGACATATTTTTGACCAAATCAAGCGGACAAAATTTGTTCATAAAAGCTTCACTGAATTGCAACCCAGCCCCGCCACGATGAGCGCCAATACAACCAAGGAAAACAGTGATGGCTAAATTAAATTTTGACGAATTAGCAGCGCTAATCGAGTGCAATTCTCACAGTAAAAATAAACAAGGTGTTGACCAACATGGCGAGCAGATGATTGAACTACTCGCACCTCTTGGGTTTTCATTAACACGCTATCAAAGAGAACATATTGGCGATCATTTACTATTTCATACGCCAACCCAAACTGGTAAAAAAGTACTCTTGCTTGGTCATTTAGACACCGTTTTTCCTGCGCAAACGTTCACTGACTTTCATCAAGATGAGCAATGGGTGTACGGACCAGGAGTGTGTGATATGAAAGGTGGCAACTTTGTTGCATTGAATGCACTTCGCCAATTACGCAAACAATTTGGCCCAATACATAATATCGACCTTTTATTGGTCAGTGATGAAGAAATTGGCAGTGACGATAGTAAACACTTAACTGCAGATTTAGCTAAAAATTATGATGCGTGTTTAGTATTTGAGGCTGCGGGTAAAAACCATGAAGTGGTAATTGGCCGAAAAGGCATTGCCACCTTTGAAATAGCAATAACAGGAAAAGCTGCTCACGCTGGCAACCATTATAGTGAAGGTATTGATGCAAACTTTGCCTTGGCTAATATGTTATTGGAAATGACCAGCTTAACTAACTTGCAAAAAGGAAGCACGGTTAATGTTGGCAAAATTCAAGGTGGCATTGGTGCAAATACCATTTCACCTCACTCAAGTATGATAGTCGAAGCTCGCTTCTCTTGCGTTAAAGAGCAGGAGCGCTTGTTACAAGGGGTTGAGAATATTTGTTTTGCTATAGAAATTACGGGCGTTGATATTACCATTAACGGCGGATTGCAACGAGGCGTGATGGCACCTAGTCCACAGCAACAAGCATTACTTGATGACATCACCCATATACTTGGCAGCCAGCTCCCGGTTGAACAACGCGGTGGCGTCTCGGATGCTAACGTGGCAGCTTCTGTGGGTACGCCCACACTAGATGGTTTCGGTCCATTCGGTGATGGGGATCATACTCGCCACGAAAGAGCCCTCAAATCGAGCTTTGAACTACGCGTTGAGCAAGTATCTAAAATCCTAACCGCATGGTGCTTTAACAACCTCAATAGTGAGCAAACCTCTAAACTAGAAAGTAGTGCGCTTGCTCAGTAATACACTATTTTTGACACTGTGCGCAGTACACCGTACTGCGCTGTCCTAAGCGAATTTCTTTCAGTAACTCATCACACTTCACACAAGGCTCTCCCTTACGACCATATACCAATAATTGCTGTGCAAAATATCCCGGTTTACCATCACTTTGCGCAAAGTCTTTTAAGGTTGTTCCCCCTTGCTCGATGGCTGCTGCAAGCGTATCTTTAATAATGGGTGTGAGTGCTTGATAACGTTTAAGTGATACTTTTCCAGCTTCGCGCTTAGGATGAATACCCGCTTTGAATAATGATTCATTAGCATAAATATTACCCACTCCAACCACCACGTGGTTATCCATAATAAATTGCTTAATTGGTACTTTTTTATTGCGAGAGCGCTCAAATAAAAGCTGCGCGGTAAATTCATCCGTTAATGGCTCTGGGCCAAGCTTGTTAAACAGCGCATGACTTTGTTTAGGCTCTTGCCATAAACATGCCCCAAAACGCCGAGCATCATTCAAGCGCAGCGCCTTACCATTGCCAAAATGTATTTCTACATGGTCGTGCTTTTTTAACAGTTCTGATTGCGGCACAATACGTAAATGCCCCGACATTCCCAAATGTAAAATAACGCTGCCTTTATCAGTATCGAGTAATAGGTATTTAGCTCGGCGCCTGACTGAGCGGATCACCATACCCTCAATACTGCGCACTTCATCAGGTATTGGCCAACGCAAACTAGCATGGTGAATCAGTACTTTAGTAACAACTTGTTGCTCTATGTGGGGAGTAATGCCTAAACGGCTTACTTCAACTTCGGGTAATTCGGGCATACTTCACTCAAAAATAGATTAATTTAAGGGTTAATCAATGACACAGGAGCAAACAGTTTTTTTGCCATCACTGTCGGTAGCTCAAGCCAATACTGTTGCTGCTTATCAAATAAGTAATATTGCTGATTGTCATAATATAATTGGTAACTAAGCGGTAACTCTGTAGACGCCAACCAAAAACGCGCGACAGTGATAGCTTTATCACTACTTAGCGACACAGACGCTACATCAAGCTCGGTGCTTTGCCAAAGCCCAACAAGCGCTTTTAGCTGTTCTGCATCTGCTTGCCATGGCCCCTCTATACGCCAAGATGTACCAATACGCTCAATTTTATAACCTGGAAATGCTAAAGTCAGCACAAAGCTGTGCTCTGGCAACAAACGTTGTGGACCCACTACCTCATCATCAGGGTTTAACTTATGGTGTATACCGTTTAGGAAAAAAATCATCAATAACATGGAAAAAATAACCACATTATTCCAAGCCTTGCGCGTTAAGCCCATTACACACTCCTAATTCTAGTATTATGAGTGTAACGGAAAATCTCTTACAGCAGAATATGCGTTAAATTTTGCTACAAATATTTTTTCTCAGCAATCTAACACTTATGCATTAAAACTATGCAATTAATGTTTTAATCATCATTTTCTTTGTTAAAATAGCCAGCAAAATTTAAGGAGTTCCGTCTAATGGCAATGTACGTAGTGGGTCACAAGATCCCAGATTCAGATTCTATTTGTGGTGCAATTGCAATTGCATACCTAAAAAACAAAATTGGTGAAGCGGCTATCCCAACTCGTTTAGGCGAAGTATCACCAGAGACCCAGTTTATTCTGGACCGTTTTGGTTTTGAAGCGCCAGAGCTTAAAATGAGCTATGCAGGAGAAGAAGTCTATATAGTTGATCATACTGAAAAAACTCAAGCACCTGATGACATTGACCAAGCAACCGTTGTGGGTGTTGTTGATCACCACAAACTTGGTGATTTAACAACCTCTACCCCGCTAGAGTGTTGGATCCGTCCAGTTGGCTGTAGCAACACCATCGTAAAAATGATGTATGACTTTTATCAGGTAGAAATTCCAAAAGACATTGCAGGCTTAATGCTGTGTGCAATTTTAAGTGATACCGTTATCTTTAAATCTCCAACTTGTACAACGGCTGATATTAAATGTGTTGAAGCACTTGCTGAAATTGCAGGCGTTGAAGACTACAAAGAGCTTGGCATGGACATGTTTAGGGTGAAATCAGCGGTTGAAGATACACCAGCTCGTGACCTCGTTATGCGTGATTTTAAAGACTTTAACATGAACGGTAAACTAGTGGGCATAGGTCAGCTAGAAGTGATTGATTTATCAGTCTTTGATGATATAAAAGTCGACCTTGAAGCTGATATTGCCAAACTAAAAGAAGAAGGCGGTCGCCATTCTGTATTGTTATTGCTTACAGATATTATGCAAGAAGGCTCACAAATGCTGATTGCCTCTGATGACGAAGGCATTATAGAAACCGCTTACGGTATTAAGCCTGAGCAAAGTCGCGTATGGCTTGATGGCGTGCTAAGCCGTAAAAAGCAAGTTGTACCGCCACTACAAAACGCGTTTGCTTAATATATTAAAATAAAAAGCCTAAGCACATGCTAAATGCACTCGTTTCAAGTAATGAGATCCTCAAACACGTTCACAATGACGAGTAGGTTAATGAGGCTAATCTGGAAGACGGCACTGCCCAACTGACGTTTGCAGTCTTCCTGACGAAGGCTAGGATCTCTTACACGATTTGCATTAAAGCACATGCTTTGGTTTTTTGTTATGCTCAATGCATGAAAAAGCTATTTATTGAACCCGGTATTTTTGCTATCCAAACCCAAGTGCTGGATACGCAAATGCACCAGCATACACTTATTCAACTAACCATCCCTGTCGAGCGCGCTACCCTCACATTAGAAAACCAGCAAACCACTCATAATCTCATTAGCCTATTAAAAGCAAGTGCTCCACACCAACTTAGTATGCAACAAGGCTGGGTGATACTAATAGAGCCGAGCAGCCAATTAGGCCTTCAGGCAAATGCCATACTCAATAAAAATCATTATAAAACGTGGCCACCAGCTGACATTTCAAACATAACTAACCTCAGTGAGTTATTCAAAACTGTCGGACTTCATTACCAACCACTCACAAGTGAAGAAAACCATCATTTAGACCCTCGTATTGCCGCTTTGCTTGCAAAGCTTAATCAGTGCTTTAATCAAGCGTGTATCAAACCCGAACATTGGCTAGCCAAAGATATTGCTCACTCGCTAAACGTATCCGAAAGCCGTTTCTTGCACTTATTTAAAGAAAATATGCAGCTACCATGGCGCCCATATTTACTCTGGCGGCGCTTAATTTGTGCAATACAAGCCATCAATAAAGGGCATAACGCAACACAGGCAGCATATATTGCTGGTTTTTCCGACAGCGCCCACCTTAGCCGCACATTTAAAAAGCAGTTTGGGATTACTTTACGTGATGCGTTAGTGGCGGTGCCAAAAAATAATATATAACCTCAAGTTTAGATAAGCGAATTTGCCTAATATTCAACGTTACTTTGGTAATAGCCAGTTTATTCAATTTATTCCTTCAGCGCATTGGCATACTCCTAATAACAGCGAAGGAGTATAACCATGAAAGAATATCTATCCCCAACCCCATTATTAAACTTTACACACCCCGCAATACAGAAATTACTTAAAACACAGCAATGGCAGCACCTCAATACCTTTGATGTGCTCAAAAGCATCTACGACTTTGTAAAAGATGAGGTTAAGTTTGGCTACAGTAGCGACGACACACTCAGTGCCTCGCAAGTGTTAAAAGATGGCTATGGGCAATGTAATACCAAGGGCACCTTGCTAATGGCTTTGCTAAGAGCCGTTAATATTCCCTGTCGTTTGCAAGGATTTACCATCAGCAATAATCTCAAAGCGGGGGTCATACCAAATTGGCTATTGTGGTTTGCCCCTAAAGCAATCATTCATAGCTGGGTGGAGGTTTATATTAATGAACAATGGCTAGAACTAGAGGGCTATATTATTGATAAAAATTACTTAACTGCAATTCAAACTCGTTTTAAAAACCACACTGGACCTTTTGTTGGCTACGGCATTGCGACACCTTGTTTACAGACTCCAGATAACGAATTTAACGGTGGTAATACTTATATTCAACGAGATAGCATTATAAAATCGCTTGGATATTTTAACGACCCTGACTCATTTTACCCACTCTTTAGTAATTTAACAGGGATAAAAAAGTGCCTATACAAATACCTGCTACGTCATATTATTAACCTGAATATAAAGCGATTAAGGCGCCCAGTTTAGCGAACAAAAAGCGCCACCCAGTAAAAAGCCGCAAAATGCGGCTGATTGCTAGAGTATAATTGCAAACATTAAACTCACTATTTTACTTTTTTTTGAGCCATACTTACTTCCGCTCAAGCACCTTTTTGAGTGCTGTTACCACCGCTATTCTTCAATAAGGCCAAGTGCAGCCATCATCTTATTAGAAATATCAACATGGTGCTGCATGGTTGAGAACTGTCTAGTTACGCCTTCAGGACCAAATGCATACACGGGTACTGGCGCGGCTGTGTGAGTACCGGTACCCCACACTACATTTTGCTGCGTTGCCAGCACTCGGCCTACTTTAGCAGTAAAGTCTTCAGTGTCATATACATAGAAATCAGAGAAATCATCAAACTGAGGTAATGGATAACCGCTGCTATTAACGTCTTGCGTCGCATTTACTTTTGCTGCTTGCTCATAAGTCACTGTATATGGTGTGTATTTCTCAATCGCTTCTTTCCACTGTTGGTCAGTTGCATTTGAGTAATCGTAATTACCATTTACTTCACCAATAACGTCATAGAAAGTCCCTTCTTGCGCGTAAAGGGTATCTAGTATCTCTAGGCCACCAAAGTTAAACTTAGGCTTATAGTCTTTACCATTCATACCATCGCCAGGTAATGTAACGGCTTCTGGCTTGTTATGGCTCGAATAACTAAAACCAAAACTTCCTGTTTCGTGGTCGGCTGTAACAACTACTAATGTGTCATCACGGTCTTTAACCCACGCATAAACAGCTTCTACAGCTTCGTCAAATTTCAGTAATTCATTAAGCATCCAACCGGCATCGTTTGCATGACCAGCCCAATCAATTTGACCACCTTCAATCATCAAGAAAAAGCCGTCTTCATCTTTAGATAATACGTCAAGTGCTTTAACTGTCATTTCTTTTAATGATGGTTGCGTACAGCTGTTGTCTGCTTTACAGGCTTTATATGCAATGCCATCAGCCATACCTGAGTTAGCGAACAAACCTAACAGCTTATCTGCATCGCTACTTTGCATTTGCGCATTATCAAAAGCCAACGCATAACCATGTTGTTCTTTAGCTTCAACAACTAAATTTCTATCATCACTGCGCTTTGATTTTTTATAAACACTTTCAGGCGCGCCTAAATCCGCCATCGCTTTTCTATCAGCTTCATCAGTTTTAATATCAGATGGCATAAATACTCGAGCACCACCTGATAACAATACGTCCACCATACCACTTTCAATTAATTGCTCTGCAATTTCAGGCTCATATGAACGGTGAGGTTGGTGTGCAGCAAAAGCCGCTGGTGTTGCGTGCGTAATACGTGTATCCGACACTAAACCTGTTGCTTTACCTGCTTTTTTGGCTTTTTCTAAAATCGTTTCAACAATATTACCTTGATCATCTAAGCCAATCATTTCAGAACCAGCAGCAATACCCGTCGCAAGCTGTGTTGCTGAACACGCTGAGTCCGTAACCAGCTTGCCATTAGCACCGTGTGGCGCATTCAATGACAACCCTAAGTGGCCATTATGAGCAAGTTTAGATAACGCTGTTTGATTACCACGACCATTATAAGTAGAGTTAGGCGCACGCGTTGCGTATTCTTCCAACAAACCCACTTGTTGTGGACCCATGCCATCGCCAATCATTAAGATCACATTTTTAACAGAAGTAACCGCCTTTGCAGGTACTTCTTTAATGACTTCAACTTCCTTAATAACTTCAACTGTTTTTGTGTCGGTGTCATTACATGCACTAAGTAAAACCGCCGATACGGCAACTGCCAGCAACTTTTTATTCATGGTAAATTTCCTGTAACGTAAGCACTCAGTTGCCAAAATCGCAACTGAATTAATTGCGGCACAGTTTAGGGACAGATCATGACTTTTTAATTGCAGTAAAATGACAGTTTGAGTGCTAGCTCTAAATTAAAAGCAGTTAGTAAATGTTTTTTATTTAATAATTTCAATCAAATAAAAATTAAATTGTGACATACCGACTATTTCAAATATCAGCATAAAGGCATTTTATTCCTTTTATCGCTTTTTTTTAGAAAAACGCAACACAATAGGCCGAGTGCTTATCCCATGTAAAAACACGCTGAGTAAAATAGTGTAGGCAGCAACATGGGCTATCAGTTCTGTGCCATCAATATTTGCCTGTAACAACATTAAAGTAAGTACCACAGAAGCCAAACCCTTTGGTCCAAACCATGCAAGTGTAAGCTTTTCATTCATACCGATATCAACAGGCATCAAGCTTAATAACACAGGAATTACGCGGATGACACTTACTGCCAGTAAAGCGTATAGCCAAGCATATAAATTGTTATCAAAGCTAAATGTCTGGCTCACAACAATGCCAAAAAGCACCCAAATCAGTAACGAGGCAAAATCAGCGATAAGTTCACTGTCTTCAATCAGCTGTTCTTTAAAGCTGTGCTGGTAAAACTTGTCAAAAAGTAAGCCACTCAAAAATACGGCAATAAAACCACTGCCATGGAGAATTTCAGTGAAAGAGAATATCGCAATAGCAATACCTGCAAATAAGAATGGACTCGAGTTTAAAGCAAATAAATGCCTTTTCTGAGCTGCTTTAATTGCAGCAATAGCTGCCCATGCTAATACCACCGCCACTAATAGTGCGATGCCCACTTCACGACCAAATAAGATTAATAACTCAAGTCCATTAGCTTTTGTTTGGCCTTTTATAACAGCCAATAAGAATACAAATATAGGAATACACAACCCATCATTGAGACCACTTTCTACATTGATCGCCTCTGTTAAATTCGCAGGAGCTTTTTTTTGCGTAATAAACCCTTTGCACAAAGCGGCATCTGTGGGACTAATGATTACTGCAAGTAATGCCGCATATAGCCAAGGCAAAGCAAGTAACCAGTAGGCTAATAAGGTACCTATTGCCATAGTCAAAGGCAGTGCTACTAGCAACATAAGAAGTGGTAATTTATAGGAGTGAAAAAGCACCCTTAAGCGCGTTTTTGCTGCATCACTAAATAGTACTATTGCAAGGGTTAACTCTATAATAGGTAATAATACTGTACTATCTTGAACCTGAAACTGCCAAGTCTCTGTAAACCACCAACCCAGCAGCCCCCCTAAAGACACAAACCAAATAGGACCCGTTAACTCGGCTCGGTTAAGCTGGCGCACACTGATTGAATAAACAAAAATGGCAACGCCAACGCAGGCTAATGCATAATCAGTCATGTTATTTCCTTATAGAGCAAAAAAACGCTGCTTAGCAAGGGTTTAATACCAATTGTATTAAATAAATGACCAGATATTGCAATAGATAAATGGCTTAGTAACCAAGCAAAAATTTCGCTATGTAGTTATTCTACATGGGTCATTTTTAACACGGTTAATAAGTCATTTAGCTCGCTAGAATAATCAATGTTTTAATAAAGTTGGTATAATTGAATACCTCAAGCATGAGATAAACGAGGCAATAACACAATGCCCTTTTAACACATAATTAAGTGTTTGTTGGCTTTGGCTTAAAGCGACGACGCTTAGGTTTAGCGTTGGTCGGATTATCAATTGCCGACTTTACCCGTTGTTGTTTACCTTTATTTGCACCATTTGGGTTTGCTTTTTTGGCCGCTGGATTTTGCTGACGTTTATTATGGTCAATGGCTTGATGATCTTTTTGAGGCTTTGGTTTTTTAGCCTTTTTAGGTTTGACTGGTCTCGTATCTAAGGCCTTTTCAGGCACAGGATTGTTTGGTTCAAACCCTGATTCTTGCGCACGAGGAATTAATGCCCCTATAAAACGTTCGATGCCATATAAATCTTCTGCATCATCCTGCGTTACAAATGACACCGCAACACCTTCACTACCAGCGCGACCGGTACGGCCAATTCGGTGTACATAATCTTCGTATATATTTGGCAAGTCATAGTTCACAACATAAGGTAGCTCAGCAATATCTAAACCTCGCGCAACAATATCGGTTGCAACCAATACTGAGATCTCACCTGTTTTAAAACCATTTAAAGCTTTTACACGTGCAGATTGCGACTTATTACCATGGATCGCAGCTGAGCTGATTTTGTCTCGCTCTAACTGCGTGACTAAGCGATTTGCACCATGTTTTGTACGACAAAATACCAATACCTGCTGCCATTTATTATTACGAATTAAATGGCTCAACAGCTTAGTTTTTTGCGCTTTCTCAATGCCGTATGCAAACTGAGTTACCGTTTTTGATGCCGTATTTTTAGGGGTAACCGAAATCTCTACCGGATCAAAAATTAAGCCTTTTGCTAAATCACGAATCGGGTCAGAGAACGTTGCTGAAAACAGTAAATTTTGGCGCTCTTTAGGCAGCACTTTAATGATCTTTTTAATATCATGAATAAAGCCCATATCGAGCATACGATCCGCTTCATCTAACACCAATGTACGCAGCTGGTTAAACTTCACTGCATTTTGGCTAAATAAATCTAACAAACGCCCCGGTGTGGCGATCAAAATGTCCACCCCTTTGCGTAATTGTATCATTTGCGGATTAATTTTAACGCCACCGTACACAACTGCTGAACGTAACCGTGTACCTTGACTGTAAGCCTCTACGTTTTCAGCAATTTGTAGTGCTAATTCACGTGTGGGGGCTAGTACTAAAGCAAGCGCCTGATTAGCTCGTGGACGCTCTTGGTGTAACAACTGTTCAATGATAGGTAACGTAAAAGCTGCCGTTTTACCGGTGCCTGTTTGCGCTGCCGCCATCACATCCTTACCGGATAAAACAGCAGGAATACCCTTAGCCTGAATAGGAGTGGGCGTGGTGTAACCTTTTTCACTGATACTTTGAACAATTGTGGGAGATAGCCCCAAATCAGAAAATGTCATTTAAACTCTCATGTGTTGGGGCTTATCGTCAACAGAAGATAGGATAACTACAGTGGCATAAGCCCGAATAAAGCACATTCTACTGTCATTTTATTCAGCCAACTGCACTTGCTAAATGCGCTGATGCACAGCTTATAAACAAGCAAGAGCACAAGTATAACAGATTGCTTACCTATCCCCTATTAACTGACAGTGATATCCACACTTTATACTCAAATTGTCATCACATATAACTAAATCACAATTGCTTAACATGTACCTAGGTTATATGCTGAAACTTGCCTTGTGCAAAAATAATACAATTGTAAAGGAACAAAAATGAATATTACCAAACGAATATTACTGCACCACACCCTGCTTGGGTTGTCTGTCTTGCCACTACAAGCGCTAGCTTATGACTGCCAAGGTCTTGCAACTTGGTCTAACGCCACGGTTTACACTAAAGGCGATTTAGTTCAACAGCAAAATACGGCATTTGAAGCACAGTGGTGGACACGCTCAGAGACACCAATTAATAATTCTGCTCCGTATTCAGTATGGAAAAGTTTAGGACAATGTGGCGGCAACCAACATCCCGTTATCTCTCTTACAAGTCCAGCCGATGGCTCTATTTTGCCCGCCAATGACAGCGCTGTTTTTAGTGCAACAGCTAATGATTCTGACGGCCAAGTGACTCAAGTAGAGTTCTTTGTAGATGCGCAATCTATTGGTATTGACCTAATCAGCCCTTATGAAGTGACTTGGCAAACTGTCGTAGGGCAATATCAAGTAAGTGCCATCGCAACTGATGATCAAGGTGCAACTAAACCCAGTGGTATTGCTAATATCACTGTACGCGACGGGGGGGGAAATATTCCACCCACTGTAGAGCTACTCTCCCCTGCCAATAATGCACAATACAAAACAGGCGAAACAGTAAAAATCAGTGCGGATGCACGCGACAGAGATGGCGAAATTAAGTCTGTGAGTTTTTGGCTTAATAGCACTTTATTGGCAACTGACACACTCTCTCCTTTTGAGTACGACTGGATTGCGAATGTTGGCAAACAACAACTTAAAGTGGTAGCAACTGACGATAAAGATGCAAGTGCAACTGCTATAGTTTCAATTGATGTTACTGAACCAAGCTCAGGTGGATGCGCTAATGTGCCTGCCTATCAAGCGGGTGGTAGTTATAACAATGGAGATATGGTTTCTCATAATAATTATAAGTATCAATGCGATATTGGTCCTTGGTGTAGCTCAAGCGCATTGTGGGCATATGAACCAGGAGTTGGTCAACACTGGCAAGAAGCCTGGACTGAGCAAGGTATTTGCGCGATTAAACCAGCGGTTACCTTTACCTCACCTGCACCTAACAGCACCTTACTTAAAGGCAATCAATATGATGTATCCGTCGATGCGACTGATGCAGATGGCCAAATAAACCAAGTTGATATTTACGCAGATCAAACTTTATTAGCCAGCCTAACGCAAGCCCCCTACACGGTTAGCTGGCAACCCCAGCAAGTTGGTACTGTGTCACTCAGAGCTACAGCCATTGACAATGAAGGCAACTCAGGTAGCTTCTCGCAAACGATCTCTGTCACAGATAAACCACTGGTCACCTCGATTACAGCACCAAGCGCTGGTACGCAGCTCACTTTAGGTAACTCAGTACAAATAGCAGCGAGTGCATCAGCTTTGATTGGTCAAGTAACGCAAGTGAGTTTTGCTGTTGATGGCGTAGTGATTGCAACTGATACTACAGTACCTTACTCAGTGCCTTATACACCAGCAAGCCTAGGTATGAAAACCATTATAGCAACAGCCAAAGACAACCTAGGCAATGAAGCCACCAGCGAAGGGGTGAGTGTTAAGGTCATAGACAAACCACTTGGCAAAACCCACAAACTGATTGGTTACTGGCATAACTTTGTTAATCCAGCTGGTTGCCCATTACCACTTAACCAGATCTCCGATGCATGGGATGTCATCGACATTGCCTTTGCAGATAACGATCGTAACTCTAATGGCACAGTGCACTTTAATTTGTTTGAAAGTGACATTCATTCAAATTGCCCAGCCGTAGACCCAGTACAGTTCAAACAAGATATGCAAAATTTACAGGCTCAAGGCAAAGTATTTGTACTAAGTTTAGGTGGCGCTGAGGGCACTATTACTCTGAACACCGACAGTGATGAAGCCAACTTTGTTGCGAGTTTAAGCGCAATTATCAATGAATGGGGTTTTGATGGTTTAGACATTGACTTGGAAAGCGGCTCAAATCTTGTTCATGGTTCGCAAATTCAAGCCCGCTTACCTAGAGCCTTAAAGCAAATTGAGCAAAATATGGGTGGTGATATGGTCTTAACCATGGCACCGGAGCACCCTTATGTGCATGGTGGTATGGTTGCCTACTCAGGTATTTGGGGCGCGTATATTCCTCTAATTGATGAACTACGTGACACCTTAGATTTACTGCATGTGCAGCTTTACAACAATGGTGGTTTGCCCAATCCTTATCTTTCAGGAAGTGCACCTGAAGGCTCCATCAACATGATGGTTGCTCATGCCAAAATGCTTATTGAAGGATTTGAACTTGCCAATGGCACCCAGTTTGCACCGCTACGCGATGACCAAGTTGCAATTGGTTTACCCTCAGGGCCACAGTCAGCAAACTCTGGTCAAGCACCCATAGGTAATATTACCGCAGCGCTGGATTGCTTAATTAAAGGTGTAAGTTGCTCTAGTGTGGTACCAAGTAAAACCTACCCCAACTTTGGCGGTGTAATGACGTGGTCTATCAATTGGGATAAGTATGATGGTTATAACTTCTCAAAGCCGATTGGAGAGAAACTAACCCAGTTAAACCAAGGTAACTAATCTTGTAACGTTGACTTGGCATCGATTGCCAAGTCAACTTTAAGTTATGAGCTATTGCTTTACTATCATTACCCGCCAAACATATAACTTTACAGCTTGAAACCCGCTTTATTTTAAAAACACATCAAAGACATGATAACCTACATCCTTGCATACTTTGTAAGCACTTGCCCAAACACATAAAGAAGCCAAGCAACCTCAACTCACTTTACAAACATTTAAAAAATCCATACATTCGCTATAGAACAACCTTCATCAGATAATACTGGCTTTTTCAACCGCCGAAGACTCCGCTTGAAGAAAATGCTTAAGCTATAAGGCTCATTATAAATATAATGAGCCTACTCGAACTGTAAAATCTATAGCTGCTTTCTCAGCGCCGTTATTTTATCTTTTGCATATTGGCTTTTGGGACTAATTGCCAAGATACGTTCATAGTACTTTAGCGCCAGCGGATATTTTTTAGTCACTTCATATGCTTCGGCTAGGCTGCTGAGATAATAGGTTTGCTCATTATTCATTGTAAGCGCAAATTCAAATACAGTAATACCTTCTTGTACCTTGCCTCTTTCTACTAACTGATTCCCCCACTCAGTAAGTATTTCTAGGTCATACATCACACCAGTTTCAGATTGTGCCTGAGCAAACGTTGCAGGAAAATTATCAAAACCTTGTTCATCAGTTAATTTTTCTAAGTAATTCATCGGATGATACGATTTTTGCTTAATTTCATCATTAAAGTTCGCAATATAATGTGCAGCAATATCATCGACAAATTCAATAGGCAATGCACCCATTAAATTGGTGAGTATCGCAATTGAGACATTATCTTCAGGGTAAGTAATGAGTGTTGTCGCATTAGCGCCACTGGCACTAACCGCCGGGTGATATTTGCGCTGAATAACTTGCCAGCCCATGGCATAACCATTTTCGCGGTTATTAAAACCTTCAGTACGACCATTATTTAACTTAACAGGAGTCCATAGTAAATCTTGGTTTCTAACTAGTTTTCCTTGCTCTAAAGACACCATATAGTTTGCCAGTTCTGTGGCTGTTGAGCTCATCCCTGCAGCGGTTCTGAGCATATACGGAAACTCGCCATAGAAATTTTTATATTTCCTTTCACCTAAATGTAAATACTGACGAGCTTGATTGGGCACCATTAACTCTAAATAATCAAACCCTGCTTGCGCAGTTTGTTTCATTCCCAAAGGATTGAGCTGCATGTTAGTTATATAAGTAGCAAAGCCTTCTGGCACATACTTATCTATGATCTTGCCTAAAATTACATAGCCAGTTTGGTTATAGCGAAAGCGCGAATTAGGCGTAAACTGAAAAGGTTTTTTTTGCACCTCCCTCCACGAAGCCTGTGCATCTTTTAACACGATAGTTTCCAGCATATGGTTTGATGCAAGGATATTAGGTAAGCCCGAGCTGCTGCCCATCAATTGATTTATTTTCAAAGATTTCCAGCTACTAGGTAAATCGGCTAAGTGCTTGCCAATTTCATCATCAATAGCTAAATACCCTTGCTCAGCTAGCTGCACAATAGCCACCCCCGTAAAAGCTTTAGTCATCGAATTAATTGGGAATAGCGTTTTACTCACTACCGGTACAGCGTGTTGTAGGTCAGCAAAACCATAATTGCCTTGCTTCACCAGCTTGCCATTTTTGACAACTGCCAATTGAAGACCAGGGATATGCCTCTCTTTCATCTTAGCTTTGACTAACTGATCAATCGCATCAGCCTTAACTGCTAATGAAGCCAAGGCCAAACACACCTGTGTACTAACCCAAAAAGTAGCCAATAATGAAATGTTTCTTTTACGCATAATAATCCTTTTCTCATTATTATTGTTTGAGAGATAGTAACTTCAATTTCAAGTATCATATCAAAAGTTAAAGTTATTAATTTTCAATTAATGAAAAAATATGTAAATGAGAGATAGGTAAGATAATGGTGAAAGAAATACATCAGTGGTTAACTTCACACATTAATGATGAAATATGTAATATTCACTTAGCTGAATAAGCAATTTATTTAGAGCGATTTATAGTAAGCGTCTAGCTAACGACATCTATTAGCTTGTGGCTTTGATAAGATGCTTGCGTTGTAGAGGGGATGCTCACTTTTGCTTTACCAATGGTAAGGAGCATAGGCGGTTGTTGCTCAATGATGTCAATTTGTTGAGTCACTTTTTGCGTGAACAAAGTTACCTGCTGCTCCATTAAGTTTACTTCGAGCCGCATAAAAGTTGTTTTTGATAAAGCATATTGGTGGCAAAACTCAGTAATAGTTAAACCACTTGCTTGTTGCTGTTCGATGATGTTACGCCACTGCTCATGGCTATCTCCTAATTGAAATTAGGAAATAGCTTAACATTTTAATGAGTCACTGGCAGGTGCGCTTTACTTGACGCTTACGTTCAAAACAATCCATTTGGCCTATACTAATAACCTTGAAAAGCAAAATTACGCTTTAAGTAATGCACACTAGAGCAATCTTTCGATGTTCTCTCTACTAAATTAGCAAATTTCTGTACCACACATTCTAGGTTTGTTTACAAACAACGTAATTGTTTTAGATATCTGGTCCGTGTGACCATCGTTGTCTGTTACTTTACCCGTCACGTGAAAAGAGTCACCCGAATTACCATATAAACTCAATGAATCTCCGGATTGCTTAACACCATTCACCCAAAGCTCTGCTTTCACTATGTGACCATCGCTATCAACTCCATGGGCTTTAACCCACGCTTCTGTTGTTCCCTCATCACGAATAACTCTAACACCTGCTGTTGGTGTATATTCACACTGTTGCTCCATAACAGGCTCCGCATGAGAAAATGGCACTTTTGCTCGGCATGAAATGCCCGTTCGATACGTGTACTCTGTTAAGAAAAACGTATTCGATGAAATCGTCGTCATTCCACTTATCGTGGTCCACTCTTTCGTTGTTTCTGGCACATCACGACCCAAGAGCTCAGAATAAGAATGACGCTGCAACTTTCTATTACTGTCATACCTCGTATAATTATGTGTCGCAGTACACGTTGCATAACCTGCGTAAATGTTTTGATCTGCAACTTTGACATTTTTACAGTTTACGGGGTCATTTCCCGCACTGGCTCCTACTGACAACAGTAAACACTGCGAAGCTATCCCGAATAAAACACCATACTTAGTTACTGCTTTCACTTTATTTGTCATCTTTACTTCTCTTATATTGATCAAACACATAATTATTACTTAACACATCAACCTCATCCCATCGCAATAATGAACTGCTCTAATTATTGCAAATAAGAACTTCAGGTTTCAGAACTGTTACCCATGTTAAATAAATTCTTGCAAACCAATTACAAAAATTGAGACAATAAGTTGCAATATCGGGACTAAATAAAAATAACCTTTATTTTCAAAAAGATAGAGCGTTTACTTTTATGCATCACCCACAAACAGCAAGCGCGAAAGCTTCATTTAACTAAGTACAAGTTATTCAACCACACATCAGTTTGACTAATTGACAAGGCAAGGATTATGAAATTAAAGCATTTAATTTTACTATTACTAAGCTGTGCTATACATCCTTTACAATTAGCAGCGTCTGAACTCAGTAGTCATTTTAAACTATCAGCCCCTCTGGTCCATAAGATATCTCCTAATAACAACCTTGCTCTTGGCAATATAAGAGCCATCGAGCAAGATAGCTTTGGCTTTATTTGGCTCACCTCAGCAGCTGGTCTGTTTAGATATGATGGAGACATGTTTTCAAAGCACACCTTAGCAAATGATCCTGACGTATTTGATATCGAGGTTTATGGCAATGCACTATGGATATCAACGCTAGAACACGGATTATATAAACTTGACTTAGTGACCCATCACACAAAAATATTTACACAAAGCACAATAGATCAAACGAAGCGTTTACCATCGAACTCTTTAGCACAACTTTCTATCACGCAAGGCGCACTATGGGTTGCAACATCAAAAGGTGTCACACAAGTTGATCTCAACACAGATTCAATCACTAGCAACCCTTTGCTAAACAAAAATCTACCAAAAGGACTGAATACTAAAGAAGTTCTGATGGATAAAAAAAATCGGCTTTGGATAGCCACTTTTGGGTCTGGTTTATATATGTGGGACTCTAGTAATAACCGCTTACATCATTACTTGGACTCCACTAAAGCTATAAGTCAAATAAATAGCGCAAATATCACCCACCTCACCGAAGATCACAGTGGAAAAATCTGGATCGGTACGTTTAATGGCGTCCAATTTTTTGATGAAACAGCGAACAGGTTTATAGATGCAAAGGGCATAGATAACAAGTCTATCAGCAGTTTAGATGTTGACAAAAAAGGGGATATTTGGGTTGGTACTTGGGAGCAAAAGTTATATAAAATTGCCGAAGGTTCACATTCAGCAGCACTCATAAAGCCTATGCTTTCTGCCCAAAATATTATTGAACACCTACAAATCTTCAATACCTTTGAGGACCAACATGGTACTTTATGGTTCGCGTCTAATAATACTATTTATCTGCAAAGCGCTTCAACAAAGTCATTTACACACCTACATAACACAAATGACAAACCCTGCTATATCAGGGGCACGAAACAACGTTTAGGCGATATTTATTGGTTTAGCTGTAATAACCAACTGCTAACAACCAACATTGATTTGACGATGACACCCAAGGTGTCCTTCACAGGGCACAATGAAATATCAAAAGTACATGTCGATAGTCAAGACAATGTTTGGCTTTCTTTTTTTAGAGGTGATGACTTAATCAAGTACAACCCAACTAACAATACGCACACTCACTTTAAGCCTAATACAGATAATGGTTTACTCGGTGGCGTTATTCTTGGTGTTGCCACAGATCGAGATGGGGCATTATGGGTTGGTACCTATGCAGCCCATATTCCACAAAAAAGCGGGCAGCTCCTTAAATTTAACCCAGCGACTAACACATTTGACCCACAAATAGCTGATATCAATGTGATCAGTGTCTCACCAATGCGTGATGGCAACCTAATATTAGGGACACCCGATGGTATTTTTAACTACACTCCCAAAACTGAACAACTGACACGTATTGACCCTACAAATAATGTTTCAGGGATTGGCAGGATTAACTCACATTTCACAGACAGCAATGATGATGTTTGGTTTAGTATCTTTGAAGTTGGCCTTTTAAAATATACACATAAAACGCGTAAGTTATCGTTTCCTAAACTCCCAAACCATATAAAAAACAAAGAGTTTCAGAGTATCACAGAAGATGATAATAATAATTTATGGTTTAGCTCTGAAAGTAGCCTTATACGATATTCAAAAACACAAAATATAGCCCAAATATTGAGTGCTAAAGATGGCTTAAATGTTGAGGCGTTTATGATGGTACCGTCACTGTTGACACATGATAACCAACTTCTGTATACCGCGGTTAACCGTATTGTAAAAGTTAATCTGATTACTTTGCAGGCAGAGCATTCAAAGGCGCCAACCGTGCTAACCGCCTTAAAAATAAAGAACAAAACAGTGCCATTAATCAGCGAGGATCCCCAATCACCGTTGCAAAAAGCTATACATGATGTGAAACATATTACCTTGTCGCACAAGGACTATTTTTTCTCACTATCATTTACAAATTTGAACTTCAAAGGTGAAGAGTTGATATATGCCTACAGATTAACAGGGTTAGACGATGACTGGGTCTATACAACCTCTGCCAACAAAGTAGCAACTTATACAACTCTGCCTGAGGGACAATACTCTTTTCAGGTGAAGGCGCTAAACAGACAGGGCGAAATTATTAATATGAGTAAACCTTTATCAATCACAATCACCCCTCCTTACTGGAAAACATGGCAAGCTTATACTGTTTATGCACTGTTAGTCTTAGCTGCAATTTTTTGCTTTGTTCATCTGCGTGTCCGAGTTTTAAAAGCCAGAACTCAAGACTTAGAAGCAGGTATACGCTCGCGCACTGCCGAACTTGAAGAGCGTAATGCCACTATCGAGTCGCTACTCAATACAAAAAAGCAACTATTTGCCAATGTATCTCATGAATTTAGAACACCATTAACCTTGATCCTTGGCCCTGTAGACAAACTACTAGACACAGATAAAGACCCACAGACTTTGTCGCAACTTTCGCTCATCAAACACAGCGCACAACGGTTACTATCTATGGTAGAGCAACTACTTGAACTTGCAAAAATTGATTCCCCATTAGCTGCGATGAAGCATAACTACCAAATCAACCAAACTATATATTCTATCATTGCCTCTTTTAATCCCGTGCTAGAAGAGAAATCACAAACACTCATTTTTAGACCCTCACTTGATGTAGAAATTGAGCTTATTCATGACTCTTTCGAAAAAATCTTGATTAATTTAGTTTCAAATGCGACTAAATATACACCTTCAGACGGTAAGATTAAAATTGATACTCTAATTGATAACGCTCATTTACATATAATCATTGCTGATACAGGTATAGGTATTGATCAGCAAGATCAAGCTGCTATTTTCGAGCCTTTTATTAGAGCCAGTAATAACCAAACTGAATATGAAGTCGGAACCGGTATAGGTTTAGCTGTAGTAAAAGAGTTAGTACAAGCAAATGGTGGTACTATTTCAATTGAAAGCCAAACAGGTGAAGGGTCAACTTTTACCTTAAAATTTCCATATAGTAATATTGTCAATATCTCACACAATACTTCTACCTTTAAAGCACCATACTCATTAGATGTTAGTTCTAAACAGTTCAACTTTGCTTGTGAACAAAAAAATGATGCCGATACAAAAATCAATAGCGAGCGTAAGATTGTATTAATTATTGATGATAACAAAGATATGCTAGCTTACCTTGATAGCTTACTTTGTAGTGAATTTAATTGTGTATTAGCTGGAGGTGGACAACAAGGATTAAGCTTGGCTGAAAAAATAATACCTGATTTAATTATATGTGATGTCATGATGCCTGATATAGACGGCTATACAACCGTTGAGCAGCTTAGGGACAATGAACTCACCTGTCATATTCCTATTATCTTGCTCACAGCCAAAGGTGATGTTGAAAGTCGAATTAAAGGGTGGAAAAGAAACGTGGATGATTACATTGCTAAACCCTTCCACTACCAAGAGTTAAATATCAGGCTAAAACGTTTACTGGCAATACGTGACACAATAAAACAAAAATTATCTAAAACCTTAATTAACATATCTCTACCTGTTAGCGAAGATCTTGCTTACATCAACCCAAGAGATAAACAATTTATGAATAAATTTAAGCAAATAGTCGAGCAGAATTACCAAAGCGTAGATTTTAACCGTAGCCTTGCAGCTAGTTTGATGGCAGTAAGCGAGCGGCAATTAAACAGAAAACTTTCAGCACTACTTGACAATAATTTTTCTGAATATTTACGGATATATCGATTACAAAAAGCACTAACTTTACTTGGAAAAGGTTATCAAGTTCAGCAACTATCAGAGACTGTAGGGTTCACCTCCGTGACCTACTTTAGCCAGTGCTTTAAAAGAGAATATGGCAAAACAGTTAAACGATATGAGCAAGATATTTAAAACTCAAAAGAATAGATCGTAGAGGTAAGTAACGGTGACTCCAATTTAGCACGAAAGTAAATGCAAAAGGCTTGCAGAACACAGTTAAGGGTCACCGTCACTAAGCTATGACAAAGCTGCTTGTTAGCATCAAAATATGTCATAGCTCAAACCTGACAGCCCCTACTGTGCCACCTTAAAGGTGACCTAACACTACTGATAGTTAAAATAACTGATATTACTATAATCTATTAATAATAAAGTAATCATAACTCAATCACTCGTTATTTTCCGCCTATTTATATACTCATAATAGCGCCTCATAAAATCGTATATTACATATTCTTGCTGCCGACCATATGCTATAAACAAAAAATGAAAATAATCATAATTAAACCAGGACGCCGTATAAGCCTTTGAGAACATCTTCAACACTTTTGGTAGTCACATAAATGAAGACTTCAGTATGTATTTTGTCTTTTTTATGACCCAACTCTTAGGGCTGTATAAAAAAGAAAAGTCAAAGTGACTTTATCGTATGGTATGCCGATAAAAAGCTTACTTTAAGTGGATATGTAATTCACGGGGAAGTAGACAAAACTGTTTGAAACAATACCACCAAATAAGTAAAGTTATTAACATTAATATGTCAGTATTTTTTTGAAAAATATCATAGTTGAGTTTAGCGTTTTGAAATTGAAAGCCTTATTTCAATGGGTACATGGATTTGCAATTTGATAAAGAATAATTTTAGTGTACCGCTTGATCTACATAAGCAAATCAAGCGGTTACTAAAATTAATGAGACAGCCTATAAGCCGGGTTCTGTACTCTTGCGAGCGATAATCATTCGTCTAGGCCTAGGATCACTCCTAGGCTCAAGCAACCTACCCGGTTCCGATGTGGGCCACACCTTAAGGAACCCTATTTGGTCTTGCTCCAGGTGGAGTTTACCTTGCAACCAACTGTTACCAGTGGTCCGGTGCGCTCTTACCGCACCCTTTCACCCTTACCAACTCGAAAGTTGGCGGTCTTCTCTCTGCTGCACTTGTCGTGGGCTTTCGCCCCCCAGCCGTTAGCTGGCACCCTGCCCTATGGAGCCCGGACTTTCCTCCCCCTGATCATTTTCGTCACAGGCAGCGATTATCCAGCTGACTCGGCGCGGATTATACGGTAAGTAAGCACAAAGCTCACGCTTTTTACGCGTCTTTTTCAGCAATTGCCGCCTTATACAGTGCATTTTTCTTCAAATCGAAGTATTCGGCCACCACGCCGCAGGCTTTTTTAAGTGGCATTTCTGATTCTAACAACGCCAGCATACGTTTTGCTTCTGCGGGGATCTCTTGTTGCTGTTTAGCCTTACCCTGCAGCATAAGTACTAACTCACCGCGCTGCTTTTGCGGATCTTGTGTTAAAAACTCAATAAGTTGCTCAACACTACCACTAAAAAACGTTTCATAGGTTTTTGTAAGCTCTTTTGCAAAAACGACTTGCTGCTGAGCACCAAGCGCAGCTTGCAGGTCATTAAGGCTTGCCATAATGCGGTGCGTGCTCTCATACATAATGCTGGTAATGCCGCTTTCAAAGGCCTCGATAAAAAACTGTTGTCTCGCGTGGCTTTTTGCTGGCGTAAAGCCTATAAATTGAAAACGGTCGGTTGGCAAACCCGAACAGCTCAGTGCGGTGATGGCAGCACACGCACCTGGCACAGGGGTAACATGAGCCCCTTGCTCTCGGCACAGGTTAACAACCGCATAACCCGGGTCGCTAATAAGTGGTGTACCAGCGTCTGAGACCAAAGCGATATCCAAACCTTCATTTAACCAATCAATTACTTGCTGGGCTTTTTGCTTTTCATTGTGATCATGTAAAGCGAACGTCTTTGCTTTAATATTAAAGTGACTCAACAACTTTCCTGTATGGCGAGTATCTTCAGCCGCAATTAAGTCAACACTCGATAAAGTAGCCAGTGCGCGCTCGCTGATGTCGGCAAGATTGCCAATTGGCGTGGCTACCACATAAAGGGTACCTATTTTATCTGTGTTCTGTGCTTTTATCATTGAGCTCTCCCAGTTCAGTCAGTAAGATAGCCCTTAGAAAATAAATCAATTAGGGCGTTGTTGTGCGACTGAAAATAATTAGTCTTGTAATCGCTATATTGTCGGGGTTATCAGCCTGTAGTACAACTGAAAAAGTACCTACAGAGAGTGCCAAGCCAAAAAATCAGCAAACAAAGGATGCATTAGACACGTCTAATGCACTAGCCTTATTTGAAAAAGCCAAGACTAAGCAGGGTGTAAACAGAATTCAGCTACTGTATTTAGCGCGAGATGCTGCCATTAGCAATCAGCAATGGCGCGTATTAGAGCAAGTAAGTCTCGCACTTGAAAGTAAAATGAGTGTCGATCACGTACAAAATAGGCTATATATTGCCCTTGCTCGCAAACAGCAAGGTCGCTCAAGTGCCGCGTTAGCAATTTTAAGAAATCTTGAACAACAACTCTCGTTACCAGAGCACCAAGCATGGCACCAATATTTAATTGGTAGCATTTATGCATCTGAAGGGTTACCTAATCAAGCTTTGCACTATTTTTTTAATGCTGCAAACCTAAGCGCACAAAATAGCCTTACTATTTCTGGGCTTAATGATGAGCTATGGCAGGCTTTACAACAACTTTCATCTTTCGCGTTAGAAAAACTCAACTCAGGCTCTGTTATTCAGCAAGGCTGGATTAAACTTGCGAAGTATCAACTCGTTTATCTTGGAACGGGTGTGCAACTACATCAAGCACTTAATAACTGGCAGCGCCGTTTTGTCAACCACCCAGCCAGTTACTTATTGCCAGAGGAAGTATCAACTGCCGTTAGCTTAGTGCCATATAACGCACAACGACTCGCTATTTTATTGCCACAATCAGGCAATAGCGAACGCTTTGGCCGAGCGCTCAAAAATGGCTTTTTGGCCGCGCTCGATAAGCAAAATATCACAGAGGTATTTTTTATTGATGAAACACAAAGTATTGAAGAAATTGAGCAAGCTTTAGCTCTGAACCAAGTCGACTTTGTTATCGGCCCTCTGTTAAAAAGTAATATTGATAAGCTTGCAAGTAGCAATATTGTTACTGCGTTACCCACTATTTATCTAAATACCCCCAGCCAACTAACCCATATGGCACAGCATTATTACTTTGCACTCAACCCAGAACATGAAGTTGAGCAAGCATTAGTACACTTTTTATCCAAAGAGTACCAAAAACCTATGCTGCTTGCCCCTGACAATAGCTCAGGTCACCGTCTGATTAACCATTTTCAACAGCAATGGGAGAGGTTCAGCGAAGCCAAACCTGAGGTTGGGCTTTACACTGATAGTAAAAATATGGCCAAGGTCGTAGCTGATTTACTAGAAGTGGATGAGTCAAAACAACGAATTAAATCAATAAAGTCTTTGTTTAGAGAAGAGGTTCAAAGTGAAACTCGCTCTCGAGGCGATATTGATGTGGTTTATATTTTAGGTGATGCGACAGAAACTCGATTACTAAAACCCTATTTGGACGTTAATGTAAGCACCTTTGCTGAACGTATACCTTTATATGCTACTTCAAGAAGTTATAGCCGTAGAATTGATAGCACTGATAAAGGCGACTTAGAAGGCCTATACTTTACAGAGCAACCATGGATGCTGCCTGATGCGGTACAACAAAATGGGCTAAGAAAACAATATCTTGAGTTATGGCCTGAGCAAGCAGACATTGAACAACGCCTATTTGCTATGGCATACGACTCAATTAGATTGATACCACATATCAAGCAACTGGCACATATCCCAGGTAAAGAGTTTAGTGGCTTAACAGGTCAACTCAGTATAAAACGTGATAATACCCTAACGCGCAGGTTAAGTTGGGCTCAATATCGAAAGAACAAAATCCGTATAGTCAGACTCGATGAAACACCTCCGGCGCCGCTATTTATGCGCCAAACTCAGATGGAAGACGTACAAACACTTAATTAGGCAGGACGCCCATGTTTAAAGGACTATTCAAAAGTAGCAAAGATAAAGGTAATCACTACGAACAGCTAGCTAAAGCTTATTTAATCAATCAAGGGCTTGTTTTTATACAAAACAATTACTATTGCCCATTTGGAGAAATTGATTTAATTATGCAAGATGACAATATCTGGGTCTTTGTTGAAGTAAAATATCGACAATCGAAGCATTTTGGTGGTGCAATATCAGCCCTAAGTCATACCAAACAACAAAGACTTAGACGTAGTATTTATCACTACTTGAGCGCACAACAGTTGCATAATACACCATTGCGCGTAGACTTTGTCGCAATTGAGGGCCAAAACCCTCCTAATATACAATGGATTAAAAACGTTTTTTAGTATGCAAGAATCTATTAAGAGTATTTTTACAGAAAGTATTCAAGCACAAATTGCTGCAGGTGAAGTGCTGCCCGATGCGCTGGAGTCAGCCGCTTTGACGATTGTGCAAGGTTTAATAAATGGTAATAAATTACTATGTTGTGGTGTAAATAGCTGCCATATGCTAGCTGAGCATATGGCAGGGTTATTAGTTAACTTTTATGAAACTGAACGCCCTTGTTTGCCCGCTATCGCACTGACTCAGGCCTCAGTACAACTAGGTAACCAAGCAACTGTAGATGATACTGACCGTTTTGCACGGCAAGTAAGAGCATTCGCGCAACAAGGTGATTTGCTATTAGTTATTGCTGTAAATGGCAATGAAAAAGACATCGTAAGTGCCACAGAAGCTGCATTGACTAAAGACATGAAAGTATTAGCACTTGTTGGCGATGATGGTGGCGAGCTAACTGGCCTATTAGGACCTAATGATGTAGAGATACGAGTGCCAAGTAAGCGCCCAAGCCGTATCGTTGAATCGCATTTATTCATTACTCATTGCCTAAGCCAATTAATTGATGACGTCTTATTTCCCCAAGGAGAGCAATAATGCTAATTAGACCTGTTGCGGTACTTCTAGGTGCATTGCTACTACAAGGCTGTGCAGCAGCGGTTGTTGCAGGCACTGCTGGTGCAATCTCAGCTGCTGACGACCGCCGAACAATTGGCTCTCAGCTTGATGATAACAATATCGAAATCAAAGGAATGATAGCAATTCGCAATATCGAGCGCTTAGCTGATCATGCAAATATCAGCCTAATTAGTGTTAATGGCATTGCATTAATGGTTGGCCAAGTTGCCAATGTTGAAATGAAGCAACAAGCGCAAAATGCATTAAAAAACATTCCTGCAATTCGCCAAATACATAATCAGCTGCGCATCATCAGTAACATTGGTGTTGCAACGCAAACCCATGATGTTTGGCTTACTTCTAAAGTAAAAACCAAGCTATTGGCAGCCGATGATGTAAGTGGCAACAACATCAAAGTAGTTACGGAAAATGGTGAAGTATTCTTGATGGGATTAGTAAGCCAAGCTGAAGCTAATAGAGCCGTAGATATAGCGAGGCATGTTAACGGTGTGACTCGTGTAGTTAAAGCATTTGAATATTTATAATATACTCAAAATTCGACATAAAAAAACCTGCTTAAAGCAGGTTTTTACTAATCAAGATAAGCAATAAGTAAAAGGTTATTTGATCACTCTTAAATGTGATCCTTTTTTCTTCTCTGGCTCGCTTTTTTCTGATTCTGCTGTAACTGGCGGCTCTGGCGTTTCTTCCACTTGCTCTTCAGAAAACTCTTCTTGCGTGAATACAGTACCTTCACCATTTTCACGTGCATAGATTGCCAGTACTGCAGCGATAGGCACATACACCTGCATAGGTTGACCACCAAAGCGTGCATTAAAGCTCAATTGGTGATTGTCTATAGCAAATTGAGTCACAGCTGAAGGGCTGATATTCAACACAATCTGCCCATCTTGTACAAACTGCGTAGGCACTTGAACAGCTGGATATTCAGCGTTCACAACGAGATGAGGTGTACACTCATTGTCAACTATCCAATCAAAAAAGGCTCTCAGTAAATATGGGCGATTAGGTGTCATTATGCTCTGATCTCACGTTCTGCTTCTGTTAATGAGGCTTGGAATGAGTCACGTTCAAATAAACGCAGCATATAGTCTTTAAGCTCTTTTGCGCCTGTACCATTAAGCTCAATGCCTAATTGTGGTAAACGCCAAAGCAATGGTGCTAAATAACAATCCACTAAGCTAAACTCCTCACTCATAAAGTAAGGTGCTTCAGTAAAAATAGCTGCAACAGCAAGTAATGCTTCAGTTAATTCTTTACGCGCTTGCGCTTCTTCTGCACCACCTTCAGCAATTTTAGCTGCTAGGCTGTACCAATCAGTTTCAATGCGATGCATCATTAAACGGCTACGGCCACGCATTACAGGGTAGACAGGCATTAAAGGTGGATGTGGGAAACGCTCGTCAAGGTACTCCATGATGATATCCGCTTGGTATAAACCTAATTCACGGTCGATCAAAGTAGGAACAGTACCATAAGGGTTTATCTCATGTAGAGCCTCTGGCAGATTATCCTTTTCTGCTAGGTGAATATCAACACTTACCCCTTTCTCAGCCAATACAATACGTACTTGATGGCTATACATGCAGTTTGCACCAGAGAAAAGAGTCATTACAGGGCGCTTATTGGCAGCAACGGCCATGCCTACCTCCATTAATAATTACAAAAAGTAATAAATCACTTTAAACAGCAATAGGGGCAAAAGCCCCTATTACAAAATTACCTTAGAAATGTTCAACTTAGTGAACGTCTCTCCAGTATTCTTTCTTCAAGAAAAACGCCAGGATAAATAGAATAACTAAAAACCCTAGCACTTTAATACCGAGTGCTTCCGACTGAAGACGAGAAGGCTCACCGACATATGCCAAGAAGTTAGTAACATCTCGCACAGCTTGATCGTACTCGTCTGTACTCATTTCACCCGAACCATCAGTCTTGGTGCCCACGACTTTAGTTACAGCCTTACCATGCTCTTCTACTTCTTCAGTAATTGGCATTGGTAAACCTTGTAACTCTTGTAACACGTGCGGCATCCCTACCAATGGGAAAACAGTATTGTTTACGCCAAACGGACGAGAGTCGTCTTTATAAAAAGATTTCAGGTATGTATAAATCCAGTCAGCACCACGCACACGAGCAACCAGCGTTAAATCTGGTGGAGCTGCACCAAACCACTTAGCTGCATCATCTTCTTCCATTGCATTCAAGATATGGCCACCCACTTTTGAACCATCAAAAATAAGTTGTTCTTCACCAATATCTGTAGGAATACCAATATCTCTAAATGTGCGCTCGTAACGCTGATATTGCATTTGGTGACAACCAAGGCAATAATTCATAAACAACTTTGCACCACGTTGTAATGACGCTTTGTCTGTTAAATCATTGCCAGCGTCCATCAAAGGCACTGATGGACCCGCTGCCATTGCAAACGTTGGCAACAATGCGAATAAACCGATAACTAGCTTTTTCATCATTTCGTCAACCTCGTTGGCAATGGTTTGGTCGTTTCATTCTTCGAGTATACAAAAAGCAATACGAAGAACATGAAGTATGTCACTGTAGTAATTTGCGATAGCAGAGTTTTAAAGTCTGTCTGTGGAGTTGCACCAATCCAACCAAGAATAACGAACGTTACCACAAACTGAGCTATGTTTAACTTATGAAAGCCACAACGATAGCGAATCGACTTAACTTTGCCACGGTCAATCCAAGGTAATAACGCAAGTACAACAATTGACGCACCCATTGCAATAACACCAATGAGCTTATCAGGGATAGCACGTAATATTGCATAGAATGGCGTAAAATACCAAACAGGGAAAATATGCTCTGGTGTTTTAAGTGGGTTTGCCGCTTCAAAGTTTGGTGCTTCTAAGAAGAAACCATTCATTTCAGGCATAAAAAATACAACCCAACAAAACAGAATTAAAAATCCTGCTACACCCAAAATATCTTTTACTGTGTAATAAGGGTGAAATGGTATTGCATCGACAATATCTTTTTTATCAGTGTAGTATTCATGAAACTTAAACTTAGGTTTATCTTCTTCCGCGACACTGCCTTTTTTGCGTTTAATTTCAACACCATCAGGGTTGTTTGAGCCCACTTCATGCAGTGCTACAATATGTAGGAAAACTAAAATAACTAACACCAGTGGCAATGCAATAACGTGTAATGCAAAGAAGCGGTTTAACGTTGCACCAGAGATAACATAGTCACCACGGATCCAAAGCGTCAAATCATCACCAATAACAGGAATTGCCCCAAACAGTGAAATAATTACCTGCGCACCCCAAAAAGACATTTGTCCCCAAGGTAATAAGTAACCCATGAAAGCTTCAGCCATGAGGGCAAGGAAAATAAGCATACCAAATAACCACAGTAGCTCACGCGGTTTTTGATAAGAACCGTAGATCATACCACGGAACATGTGCAGGTAAACAACAATAAAGAACGCTGAAGCACCTGTTGAGTGCAGATATCGAAGTAACCAACCATACTCAACATCACGCATGATATATTCAACAGAAGCAAATGCTCCCTCTGCTGATGGTACATAGTTCATAGTTAACCATATACCGGTTAAAATCTGGTTTACTAAAACAAGAATGGCTAGAGAGCCGAATAAGTACCAAAAATTAAAGTTTTTTGGTGCCGGATATTGAGCAATGTGCATATTCCAGACGCGAGTCATTGGAATACGTTCATCGATCCAGTTGATAATATTACCAAACATTACGCAACCCCTTCTTCTTCACCAATAATGATTGTGGTGTCATCAATAAAGGTATACGGTGGCACTTCAAGGTTCAACGGTGCCGGAACAGACTGGAATACTCGACCAGCCATGTCAAACTTAGAACCGTGACACGGGCAGAAGAAACCATCCTCTGTACCTTCAACCTTTTCACCAAACCCACCCTGTAAAAAGCTAGGTGAACAGCCAAGGTGAGTACAAATACCAACCGCCACAAATATTTCTGGGCGCTTAGAACGATATGGGTTTTTAGCTGAATCTAGTTGTTGAGGCTCATCAGATGCAGGGTCTCGAAGTTGACCTTCATGAACCTTCATTTGTTCAAGCATTTTTGGCGTACGAAAAACAACCCACACAGGCTTGCCTCGCCACTCAACACGAATTAATTGTCCTGGTTCAAGTTTACTGATATCTACTTCTACAGGCGCACCTGCAGATTTAGCTCGCTCACTTGGACTCCAAGACGCAATAAAAGGAACAGCAGCCCCAGCCGCACCAACACCACCAACAACAGAGGTAGCTATGGTTAAAAAGCGACGTCGGCCATTGTCTACAGGCGCATTGCTCATCCACTTATCTCCACTATGATTCTCAACACTTGCTATATTGAGAACATCAGTTACAGCAGGTTAATTTTAAGAAACTACAAAATAGACGCGATCATAAATAAATCCCTTGATTAAAACAAGGTTATTACAGTCCCATGCCCTAATAAACCCGAACATAAGTTAGCTAGGTTACTTTGAGCATGAGGCCGATGAAATATGATACGCCAATCAAAAAAACAATATACTGACCAAGATCAACCTCAACTGAGGCTATATAACCATCAAATAAGGGTTTGAAACTCGCTCACTTTACTTGCCATGCAATTGTAGCAAAAAAATACGCTGAGTTATCGACAGATTTGCACTAAATACCGTAAATATTGCACTTTTTTTATTTTGAAAACCAAGCATTAGCAAAATGGTTCATTATTCAAGCAAAAAATCGGTTTTTCCTGTCGAGTTTTTAAAGCCTGCAATTGGTAGATACTAAAGTAGAAAACAAAAAACCCAGCATAAAGCTGGGTTTTTGAATTCTGAAACGTAAATAATTAACGTTTTGAGAACTGTGTCTTCTTACGTGCTTTCTTAAGACCAACTTTCTTACGTTCAACTTTACGAGCGTCACGAGTAACAAAGCCAGCTTTACGAAGGTTTGGACGAAGTGATTCGTCAAATTCCATTAGTGCACGAGTGATACCGTGGCGGATTGCGCCAGCTTGACCAGTCATACCACCACCTTCAACAGTGATGTAAAGGTCAAACTTCTCTGTCATTTCAACTAGCTCTAGAGGCTGACGAACAACCATACGAGAAGTTTCACGACCGAAGTACTCTTCGATAGAACGCTGATTAATTACGATGCTGCCAGTGCCTGGGCGTAAGAATACGCGAGCACTTGAACTTTTACGACGACCTGTACCGTAGTATTGATTTGCCATGAGTGTGCTCCTTAAATGTCTAGAACCTGCGGCTGTTGTGCCGCGTGGTTGTGCTCGTTACCAGCGTAAACTTTAAGCTTACGGTACATTTCACGGCCTAGAGGACCGCGAGGTAACATGCCTTTAACCGCTTTTTCGATGATCATCTCAGGCTTTTTAGCTTGAAGTTTCTCGAAGTTCACAGACTTAAGACCGCCCGGGAAGCCAGTGTGCGCGTAGTATATTTTATCCTTTGCTTTGTTACCAGTTACAGTAACTTTTTCAGCGTTGATAACGATGATATAATCACCAGTATCTACATGAGGAGTATACTCAGCTTTATGCTTACCGCGAAGGCGAGAAGCGATTTCAGTAGCGATGCGACCTAAAGTTTTACCTTCAGCGTCAACTACGTACCAGTCACGTTTTACAGTTTCTGGTTTAGCAACAAACGTTTTCATCTAAAAAATCCAATGTTTTCAATTTAAAACCACAAGTAATCAACACGATTACCGCTTACTATATGAGTGCTTTAACCCCTTCGAGTTTAAGACTTTTTTGCCGCTCAAGTCAGTGGCTAAGCCGACGAGGGCAATAGAACGCAACGTGGCAGGCCGCGGATTATAGCAACTCTAGCTAGCCTTGACTAGCGTGAGATTGTTTTTTCTACAAAAAACTTTACCCTGTTTTCTGTTCTGCAGTCATTTAAACTATTTTCTCGTTATGCAAGATGTTCGCGAGCTAAGTACTCTAATGATTGCATTTCTTGCAGTCGACTAATGCAACGTTTAAATTCAAAGTTCAATGTACCCTGTGTGTAAAGTTCAGTGATAGGAGCTGCCGCAGAGATAATTAATGTTACATTGCGTTCGTAAAACTCATCTACCAATGCGATAAAGCGCCTTGCCGCATCATCATTATGCTGGCCCAACTGCTTTACGTTGGATAAGATCACCGTATTATAAAGGCGGCTAATTTCCATATAGTCTACTTGCGAGCGAGCTGTTTCGCATAGCTGAGCAAAGTCAAACATAACGATACAATCAGACACTTTTCGAGTTTGAATTAAACGCCCTTCAATCTCTATTTTTTCATCCAATTGACCAGGCTCTGGGGACAGCTTATCAAAGTATTCAAATAGATTTTTATCTGCTTGGGCATCTAAAGGGCTATGAAAAATTTCCGCTTGCTCTAACGTGCGCAAGCGATAGTCAATACCTGAATCTACATTCACAACGTCAGTGTTGGCATTCACTAATTCAATCGCCGGTAAAAAACGTGCGCGCTGTAAACCATTGCGATAAAGCTCATCTGGCACAATATTAGAAGTTGCAACTAGCACAATATCTCTTGCAAACAAGGCTTGCATCAAGCCACCAAGTAACATCGCGTCGGTTATGTCTTGTACAAAAAACTCATCAAAGCAAATAATGTCAGTTTCTTGCTTAAACTTGTCAGCAACCGCTTCTAAAGGGTTTTTTACATCATTAAGTAGCTTAAGTTCATCATGAACTCGATGCATAAAACGGTGAAAGTGTACACGCATTTTGCGTGTACTCGGCAATGCTTCATAAAACGTATCGACTAAATACGTTTTCCCTCGCCCAACCCCCCCCCAAAAATACAACCCTTTCACAGCATGCGGTTTTGATTTACTAAATAACTTAGCAAATAACCCTGTAGGCTGTTTTGGCGCTGACGTTAAATCATCGTATAACCGCTGTAAGTGCTTTACGGCATTTTCTTGCGCACTATCGTATTGAAAGTCATCACGCTGCAAATCTTGCTGATATTTTTCCCAAGGTGTCATAGTTATTTACACAGTTCTGCGTTTTTATTTGCATATTATATTAACACGCATCGATTCTAAGCGTATATTTAGCTTATCATTAGATTTTATCATTCATCGCAAACTCACCCAGTTTTTACAACTTACGTGCTTCGCGATTTTATTAGGAGAGATATATGACCTCATTTGCCTGGATGGGACTTATCATAGTTATTGCTATTGCCGCATTTTTTCTCGGCTCTGTATGGACTAAAAAGCAATTTAAACACGACGATCTTGAACAACAAACTCAGCAAGCTAAACATGAACTTGAACAATATCGCCAAGAAGTAGCTGATCACCTAGCAAATACCAAAAAGCTAATGGGCAAAATGCAAGATAGCTATAGTCAGCTAATCCAACATGTTGAAGAGACTAATCAAGTGCTTTTAACGGAAAAACCAAATCATCCAAGCGACCCATTTTTTTCTAAAGAAACAACCGAACAATTGCACGCCTCATTGAAAAGTCGTCCTGAACGTCGTCGCAATGACAGAGCAAATACAGGTGTGGCCCAGCCAAGCGATTATGTAGATGGCGAAAGTGGATTATTTTCAGGAGAGCGGTTAGAAGTTGAGCAGTCAAAAGCCTCTTGATGAACTTTTTTTTGACCCCATAGTCAATAAGTATAGTTTTTTACAATAGCGAAATGGCAAACAAGCACCTTTAAAGCGTTTGCCTTTTCAATGCATTAATGCTTATTGCGGAGTATTTTCTGACTATGAAATTGAAATTATCGTTATTAACAGCAGCACTTTTATCAACTTCCCTTCTTGTTAGCCCCAATGCTGCCTTGGCCAAATTACCCATGGCAGTAGATGGACAAACTATGCCAACACTCGCACCTATGCTTGAGCGTGTCACACCAGGCGTTGTAAGCATTCAAGTTTCAGGCGCAAAAGAAGTTCGCCGCCGTGTTGACCCATTTGATTACTTTTTTGGCAAACCGCAGCCTCGTAGTCAAAAACGCCCCTTCAGTGGGTTAGGCTCTGGGGTAATCATTGATGCAGGTGAAGGCTATGTGGTTACCAATAACCACGTGATCGCTGATGCAGAAAAAATTATTGTTACGCTTGAAGATGGCCGCGAGTTTGAAGCCGAGCTAGTCGGCACAGATAAAGAATCAGATATCGCGTTATTAGAAATTGATGGCGATGACTTAACGCAAATCAATCTGGCAAATTCTGACAAATTACGTGTTGGTGACTTTGCTGTTGCAATCGGCAACCCATTTGGTTTAAGCCATACGGTCACCTCTGGGATCATAAGTGCCCTGGGTCGAAGCGGCTTAAATATAGAGGGTTATGAAGATTTTATTCAAACGGATGCTGCAATTAACCAAGGTAACTCCGGTGGTGCACTGGTCAACTTACGAGGTGAATTAATTGGTATTAATACAGCAATCTTAGGTGCTTCTGGTGGTAATGTTGGTATTGGCTTTGCTATTCCATCTAACATGATGAAAAACCTAGTTGACCAAATCGTCGAGTTTGGTCAAGTTCGTCGAGGCTCTTTAGGTATTGAAGGGCGTACACTTGATGCTGGTATTGCTAAAGCACAAGGTTTTGATGTCAAACAAGGTGCTTATGTTGCACGCGTCATTACAGAGTCTGCCGCCGCCGAAGCTGGAATATTAGCTAATGATGTTATTACTAGTGTTAATGGCGATGCTATTCACAGCTTTGCCGAACTAGCCAGTAAAATAGCGACCATTGGTGAAGGCCGAACTGTCGAGCTAGGTGTTTATAGAGAAGGCCGCAATCGCTCCATTGAAGTTACTCTCAAAGGCCAAGGTGAAGCACAGGCCCCTGCAGACAAAGTTCATCCTATGCTACGCGGTGCAGTCCTTGAGAGTGGCGAACGAAATGGCAATAAAGGTGTGGTAGTCACATCCGTTGAACCTCGCTCCCCTGCAGCAAGAGTTGGCCTTGAAGAAGGTGATGTTATCATGCAAGTTAACCGTCAGCGTATCGACAGTATACGTGATATGAGTAACCTCATAGATGACATTCAAGGCAACATTGTCTTAGGCATAAAACGTGGCCGAGACTCTGTATTTTTACTTATTCAATAATATAAGTTTGTATTAAAAACACAGTGGCACTTGCCGCTGTGTTTTTCTTTGTGCATGATAAACCTTTAAAAACTATTAAGACTGCGCTCGTGCTAAAACTGATCCGTTTTTTACTCCCACCGCTATTTGCGGGATTGTGTATCGCTTTTCTCATTATTTGGTTTTCGCCAAACTTAAAAAGTACGATATTGCCTAAATTTGACGTAACAAGTCATTATACCAGCAGTCATATGAGCTTCGCCGATGCCGTAGAGCAAGCCGCACCGGCTGTGGTTACTATCTTTTCCGAGAGTATTTCATCTATTCCACGCTATATGCGTACCAATACAACCCAAGAATTGGGTTCGGGTGTATTGATGTCTCATGATGGCTATATTTTAACTAACTATCACGTTGTTAATGATGCCGATCAGATCATGGTCATTCTCACAGATGGACGCCGTTTTAATGATGTCCAAGTCATAGGCTTTGATACCATTACAGACTTAGCATTGCTCAAGATTAATGCGCAACACTTGCCAGTCATTCCCATTGATGACAACTTTAGCCCCCGAGTAGGCGATATAGTGCTCGCTATTGGGAATCCACTAAACTTAGGTCAAACTATTACCCAAGGCGTTGTCAGTGCTACAGGAAAGCAAACTCTGACCGACAGCCCATACAATAACCTGTTGCAAATGGATGCCGCGGTCAATGTTGGTAACTCAGGTGGCGCCTTAGTGAACTCTAATGGCGTTTTAGTCGGTATAACGTCAGCACAATTTCGTACACGCTATAACATTGATATTCAGGGGATTTCTTTTGCAGTTCCTTATAAGCTAGCCAAAGAAGTGATGCAAAAACTTATTCTCGATGGTCGAGTGGTGCGCGGCTATTTAGGCTTTCGTGGTGCTGCAGTAGATAGCACAGGTAAAGAAGTGACCGACTTATATACCCGAATTGTTGGTTTAAGAGTGAGTGACTTAGACCCACTGGGTCCTGCTTGGCAAGCTGGTATGCAAGAGCATGATATCATCGTCAAAGTAGCAGGTGAACCAGTAACCAATCCACAACGAACTCTCAAGTTCATTGGTAATACACGCCCTGGCACTCGCCTTGAATTTGAAGTTTACAGAGGCGATGAACTGCGCACCTTTACGTTAGTAGTTGCAGAACTGGAAACGCGCGCTAACTAGTGTCTTTAATCTGTATATAAAAAAGCGAGTAATGGTATATACCAATACTCGCTTTCAATTTAGCAGTGATAAACGATTAATTATGTCGACGCTTTATCTTTGCGCCCAACTTACTCAATTTATTCTCGATACGTTGATAACCTCTATCTACGTGGTAGATACGGTCCACAATAGTTTCGCCACCAGCTACAATGCCCGTCAATATTAAGCTTGCTGATGCTCTCAAGTCCGTTGCCATAACTTGAGCACCACTGAGTTTATCAGTCTCACCGCAAATTGCCGTATTACCTTCTAGGCGAATGTTGGCACCCATACGCTGTAACTCAGGTACATGCATGAAACGGTTTTCAAAGATCGTTTCAGTAATAGTTGCGTTCCCTTGAGCAACAACGTTTAAGGCGGTAAATTGTGCTTGCATGTCAGTAGGGAAGCCTGGATGTGGCATCGTTTTAATATTTACAGCTTGCAAGTTTCTGCCACGCATATCAAGGTATATACTGCTTCCACTTACCTCAACATAAGCATTAGCAGCGCGTAATTTTTCCAAAACAGGCTCTAAGCTCACATGATCAGTATTGTTACAGAGCACTTCCCCTTTCGCCATTGCAGCGGCAACAAGAAAAGTTCCCGTTTCAATTCTATCAGGCAGAATTTTATGCTCACATCCTGATAGCTTTTCAACACCTTGAACTTCAATGCGACTCGTCCCAGCACCTTTTATATTGGCACCCATAGCGGTTAAACAGTCAGCGAGATTTACAATTTCAGGTTCACGCGCAGCATTTTCAAGTATCGTAGTGCCATCTGCCAATGTCGCTGCCATCAGTAAATTTTCTGTGGCACCAACACTCACCATTTCCATGTAAATTTCTGCGCCTTTTAAGCGCCCCTCAACTTTGGCGTTGATATAACCATTATCAACGCTTATTGTTGCTCCCATACGCTCTAGGCCACTAATATGAATATCAACAGGGCGGGCACCAATTGCACACCCGCCTGGTAAAGATACTTGTGCTTCACCAAAACGCGCAAGCAGCGGGCCAAGCGCTAATACAGACGCTCGCATTTGTTTGACTAACTCGTAAGGCGCTAGCACTTTATCTACCGAACTACCATCAACATGCAGCACATCAGAGCACCACTTAACCCCCGCACCTAACGTTTTCAATAATGCTTCAGTTGTACCTATATCCCTAAGCTGCGGCACATTGGAAAAGTGGCTTTCACCATCGGCAAGCAAAGCGGCGAATAAAATCGGTAGTGCTGCATTTTTCGCACCAGATATCGTGACCTCACCCGCTAAAGTGGTGCCACCTTGGATAACAAATTGATCCATTGTGACTCCGTTATTGCGGTAGAATAAATTTGCGTTCTCTTTGCCACTCAGTTGGCGTAAATGCCTTGATACTGACAGCATGAATAGTGCCATCAGAGATGGTATTCATTAAAGGCCCATATACAAGCTGCTGTTTTTTCACCCGGCTTAAACCGTCAAAACACTCCCCGACTGCTATCACTTCATAGTGACTACCGTTAGCTTTCACTATGGCTTCTTCTAAAGACAGGGCTTCTCGTAATAAAGTTTCGACTTGGTTTGTTTCCATTAGACTCACTCAAATAAGTTTGATACCTGACCCAGCGCCATTAAATTATGAAGCTGCTCTGGCACATTTTTAAGCTCAAGGCGTTTGCCTTGCTGCTGTAATTTACCTAAAGAATGAATTAACCAAGCTAAGCCCGCTGTGTCAACCCTAGATACCTCAGAAAGGTCAAAATAACGTACTGACTGAACATTTTCTATCTGATGATTAAGAAGCCGTTCATTCACCAAGCTATTTCTGGTTAACTCTCCACTAACTTGAACAAGGTCGTCATCTAACTTGGTAAATTGAACTTTAGTTGCTGCCATCATCCCCCCTAAACTGGACAGGTAAACGGCTTTTTTTATCAAGCAACCCTATAACATGTTCAATCCCTTGCTGGCGCAAAATACCATGCAACTCCGTTTGTTTAGCATCTAATAAACTGATACCTTCGGCCATCATATCATAAGCTCGCCATTCGTTATTTGAATCACGGCGCACTTTAAAATCAATTCTAATATCAGGCTTACCGGGCTCCACTATCTTAGTCTTAACTATCGCAATTTGATCATCCTCAAAATCTCTAGCAGGTGAGAACTCAACTTTTTGATTTGTATATTGCGTAAAAACACCAGCATATGTAGCAACTAAGTAGTTCTTGAATACATCTATAAACTGCTTTATGTGTTCAACAGCTTGTGCTTTTTCCTCTTTATCTTGTATGTTTCTTACTCTTTGAATATAACTTCCCAAGACTCTATAAGAAGCATATTTATAATCGATATAAGGCAACAATTCTTGCTGTACGATTACTCTCAAGTGTTCTTTATCTACTTCTATCAACGCTTGATCTCTAGTAATACGCTTAAATGTATTATCTGCTACCTGCTGTACCATTTTATAAGGGTCTGTTAAATCAACAGGCTCATCTGCATGCACCACACAACTTAAAAGCAGTGTGGTAGCGACGATTAAAAATCTTACCAACATATTTACTCACTACCTTGATTAAATAAAAATTGTCCAATCAACTCTTCTAATACTAATGCCGATTTAGTATCAGTCACTAAATCTCCATCTTTTAGTGCTTTACTTTGAACACCAAATAAGTCGTCAAGATCTGAGCTGGTGTCAGTCACTTCATTACCTAAACATGTTTGTTTTGCAGACTTAGAGGCAATGACAGGAGAAATGCCAAGATATTGCTCACCTAATACCCCAGAAGTAAGAATAGATACCGATGTTGTATCGGAAAACTGGCATTCGTAATTCGCATCTATACTCATTGCCACAACGGGTACAAACTCTTGCGGATGAATGCTGATCCCATCTACACGACCCACTACCACTCCACCCACTTTAATGGGCGCGCGCGTTTTTAACGAGCCAATATTTTCAAATTTAGCATTGAGTGTATATGTCTCGCCACTGCCAGAGATTCCTGAATTGGCAACTTTTAAAGCAAGCACCGCAAACGCAGCAACACCAAGTGCCACAAATAAGCCAACTAATATTTCAATTTTCCGTGTATTCATTTGTTTTAAAACCCTTTAACCTGAAAACATCACAGCAGTTAATAAGAAGTCGAAACCTAAAACTGCTAATGAAGAATGGACCACTGTCTCGGTCGTTGCTTTACTGATCCCCTCTGAAGTGGGCACGCAATCGTAGCCTTTGTATAGCGCTATCCATGTCACTACCAATGCAAATACAAAGCTTTTGATAATACCGTTTAGTATGTCTTTCTCAAAAGAAACCTGCGATTGCATAATAGACCAGAAACTACCTGAATCTACTCCAAGCCAATCCACACCAACAAGGTGTGCGCCAATTATCGCTACCGCTGAAAATATCAACGCCAGCAATGGCATGCTAATAAAACCAGCCCAAAAACGCGGTGAAATAATACGTCGAAGCGGGTCTATCGCCATCATCTCTAAACTAGAAAGCTGTTCAGTTGCTTTCATTAAACCTATCTCAGCCGTTAATGCACTGCCTGCACGCCCAGCAAAAAGCAAAGCTGTCACGACTGGCCCCAACTCTCTGAGTAAACTCAGCGCAACAAGCGGCCCCAAACTATCTTCTGCGCCATATCCAACTAATACAGTGTAGCCTTGTAGAGCCAAGACCATACCAATAAACAAGCCTGATACCATGATAATCAGCAACGATTGATGCCCAACCATATAAAGCTGCCGAATAAGAAGACCAGGTCCTTTACGAAAATCTGGCACACTTATGAGCGCACCTAAGAGCATACGTGTTGCCCTGCCTAATGAGGCAAAACGACTGAGAACGTTATGACCAATTGATTGAAAAAAATCTATCACTGTTGACTCCCTGATAGCAGTTCTTCTTGGTAATTTTGCGCTTCATAATGAAATGGCACAGGGCCATCAGATAAGCCTTTTAGAAACTGTTGCACCAGCGCCGAGTCATGCTGTTGCATTTGCTCAGGAGTACCACTGCCTATGACACCTTGTTCAGCAATGATCACTACATGGTCTGCAATGCTTAAAACTTCATTTACATCATGAGTCACTATTAATGAAGAGATCCCTAAAACTTCATTAAGTGACTTAATAAGTTTGACTAAAACCCCCATAGAAATCGGGTCTTGTCCTGCAAACGGTTCATCATACATTATCAATTCAGGGTCAAGTGCAATAGAACGTGCTAATGCCGCTCGTCTAGCCATACCGCCAGAAAGCTCTGAAGGCATTAGATCTTTAGCACCACGAAGCCCAACAGCTTGCAGTTTCATTAATACCACAAGACGAATCAACTCTTCACTAAGTTGAGTGTGCTCACGTAATGGGAATGCGATATTATCAAATACCGACATATCGGTAAAAAGTGCGCCACTTTGAAACAACATACTCATTTTAGTGCGAATATCATAAAGTGCTTTACGAGACATACTAGGAATACTTTGTCCTTCAAACAAAATATCCCCACTATCAGGTTTGAGTTGACCACCAATCAGACGCAGCATCGTAGTTTTACCGATACCACTTGGGCCCATAATGGCTGTGATCTTTCCTTTTGGAACACAAAAACTCATATTTTTATAGATGGTCCTTTCGCCCCGTGAAAAAGTCACATCCTTGATCTCTACAATTGCTTGCGACAAGTCGCTCTCCACATCTACATTTACTAATTCTGACATAATACGTTTTTTTAGCTTATGAAGGAAAAAAGTTTTCGTAAAATTTTGTAATATATGATGTCACAATAGAGACTAAATACTGTAGAACAGAATAACTAAGTGCCCTCTTTTACTTATACTTTTGTAGACGCATTTGTTACTATTTATGCCATTGTAATTTTATCAATTGGCTTCGCTTTTTATGCTTTTATCTTTTGTCATCTTGATCATAGGATTTGCTGCACTAGTATGGAGCGCTGATCGCTTCGTTTTTGGTGCTGCAGCGCTGGCTCGTAACTTTGGCGTACCTACGCTCATTGTTGGTTTAACCATTGTCGCTATGGGCTCATCCGCACCAGAGATGATGGTCGCAGCACAGGCTGCGCTAGCTGATAAAACAGATACGGCAGTTGGTAATGCCATTGGTTCAAATATCGCTAATATTTTACTGGTACTTGGCATCACAGCACTACTAAAACCTCTGTCAGTAAGTTCAGGTATATTAAAACGCGAAATGCCACTTCTCATTATAGTCTCACTTGGCGCTTGGTTTATCGTCAGTGACAGCCATTTTAGCTTGTTAGAAGGTTTGGCTTTACTCATTGGTTTTATATTATTTTTGTTTACACTCATCATCATATCCAAAAGAAGTGGTCCAGATGCAGATCCTTTCGTCAGCGAAGCCTGTGAGGAAGTGCCAAATAATGTACCAACAGGTAAAGCGTTACTTTGGTTATCAGTGGGTATGGTGTTATTGCCTGTCAGCTCAAGTTACTTAATTGACGCGGCCGTAGATATAGCTAAATTCTTTGGTATGAGTGATTTACTTATCGGCCTAACAATTATTGCTATTGGCACCAGTTTACCTGAGCTTGCAGCCTGTATAGCAAGCGTACTAAAAAAGGAAGACGACCTTGCACTTGGTAACATTATTGGCTCTAATATATTCAATATCTTAGCTGTGCTTTCTATCGCTGGCATTATGAATCCTGCTAATATCGACAGTAATATCGCACAGCGAGATATCTTTATTATGCTTGGAGCAACCTTAGCACTGATATTAATGAGTCTAAGCTTTACAGGGAATCGACGTATAAATCGTATTGAAGGCGGAGCTTTATTAGCGGCATTTGTTGGCTATATGTATTACATTATCTAGAGGTTTGACTCATGTTATCAAAGCAGTTTACTGATACCGCACAACGAGTTATTAAAATAGAACAACAAGCAATCACAGAAATTGGTCAGTATATAGATCAACACTTTGTACTCGCTTGCCAAACTATTTTTGACTGTCAAGGCAGAACGATAGTGGTAGGAATGGGCAAATCAGGCCATATAGGCAAAAAAATCGCCGCCACACTTGCAAGCACGGGAACACCCGCTTTTTTTGTACACCCAGGGGAAGCGAGTCACGGTGATTTAGGCATGATCACAAAACATGACGTCGTACTACTTATTTCAAATTCGGGTGAAACCAGCGAAGTATTAAACATCATACCCGTAATCAAGCGTATCGGAGCAAAAACGATTGCCATGACAGGCAATAAAAACTCTTCTATGGCACAATTATCTGATGTGCATCTGTGTATTGCCGTTTCGCAAGAAGCCTGCCCCTTAGGGCTTGCACCAACAGCAAGCACAACTGCAACACTGGTGATGGGTGATGCATTGGCGGTTGCATTATTGGAAGCGAAAGGTTTTACTGCAGATGATTTTGCATTATCACATCCTGGTGGTGCTCTGGGCAAACGTTTACTACTCACGCTAAGTGACATTATGCATCAGGGCGAGCAAGTTCCTATTGTTTCTCATCAAAGTACAATCAAAGACGCATTATTTGAAATGTCAGCGAAAGGCTTAGGCATGACAACAATTGTTGATGAAAACGGGCAACTTATCGGTATTTTTACTGATGGTGACTTACGACGTATTATTGAACAACGTGTAGACTTACATACAACACCAATCCACAAAGCTATGACTGTAAACTGCACTACAGCAAACAAAGACATGTTAGCCGCCGAAGCGTTAAATATTATGGAAACGAAACGAATCAATGGCTTAATTGTCATAGATAGTAATATACACCCTATTGGTGCACTTAATACTCAAGACTTATTAAGAGCCGGAGTACTGTAAATGACTGCTGTGGAATACATCAAAAATGAACAGCAAATCCATTCATGGGTAATTCATTCAACTCCCCCTATTTTGGTAAGTGATAAAATTATTAACGTAACAAACTGTGCCAATAATATTCACTCAATACTGAGAAATATAAGATGAGTGGTAACCGTGTTGTGCTATTTTTAGTTTTTATCGCAGTGATGGTATGGCTGTGGTACCCCTATTTGACGCAAACAACACCAAAAACAGACACTCAAAGTGATGTTATTGCCAAACCTGATTATATTGCAACTGCGCTAGAACAAACGTCTTATAATGAGACAGGTGTTCGCAGCTACACAGTTACTGCGGATAAAATGGAGCTTTATCAAGAATTAGGCTTTAGCCATTTTACTATGCCTGTATTTACACTGTATAACGGCCCTCAAAATTGGTTAATTTCTTCACAAGAAGCAACTTTATATGAAAACAATACATTGATGCTAGAAGGTGATGTTGAAGCCAAAAACTTAACTACAGGCGCAATGATCACTTTAATTAAAGCAGACAATATACGCGTTGAAATAGACGAACGACTGATGCAATCTGAAAGGCCTGTAGAGATTACAGGCCCTAGTTTAAAAATTAACGGCAAAGGGCTTTATGCTGATTTAAACACGGATATCATTGAACTTATAAACCATACTCGAACTATTTATTATGACCAATAAACTATGTATTACCGCTATGCTTGTTGGATTGTTATTTTGCCAACCAAGCATCGCAAAACAAAACGACTTTGCAAATGAAGTTTCTATCAAAGCAGGCAAGCAACAGGCTCAGCTCAAGACCAATATTGGTATATTTGAAAAAAACGTAGAGATCATTCACGGCAAACGTAAAATTAATGCTGATAGACTTGAAGTTCACCGGCGCGAAGAGCTTGGGGACAACAAACAACTGTTAGTTGCTACAGGCTCTCCAGCTCAGTTTTCAGAACAACAAGCTGACGGTACCAAGTTAACTGCCAGCGCACAAGAAATTCGCTATGATGTTGCTAATCGTACTTTAGTGATTAAAGGGGATGCCTCGATTAATCAAGCTGGGCAAATTATTCAAGCTCAGTCTATTACCTACGATATGGATAAACAACTGATAAGTGCCGAAAGAGGTGAGCAAGATAACGCGCGCGTACACACCATACTCGTACCAGAAAAAACACCTAAAAAAGCGGGTCAAGGTAATTAAATATGAGTGTATTAACAGCAACTGCTCTGGCAAAAAGTTACAAAGACCGACAAGTTGTTAAAAACGTCAGCCTTAGTGTTGAAGCAGGTAGTATTGTTGGCCTTCTTGGTCCCAATGGAGCAGGAAAAACCACCAGCTTTTACATGATTGTAGGTCTCGTGCCAAGCGATAATGGCACCGTGTGCATCAACGATCATGACATTACACTATTGCCAATGCATAACCGAGCACGTTTAGGCATTGGCTATTTACCTCAAGAGTCATCAATTTTTAGAAAGCTCACGGTATATCAAAATTTAATGGCGATTTTGGAAACTCGCAACTCACTGAATAAGATAGCCCGTGAGCAAATTTTAAATGAACTACTGGATGAGTTTAACATTCAACACATTCGCGATAGCTTAGGTATGGCACTGTCAGGCGGAGAACGCAGAAGAGTAGAAATTGCTCGCGCTTTAGCCGCAAATCCTAAATTTATCCTTTTAGATGAGCCTTTTGCTGGTGTTGATCCCATTTCAGTGTTAGATATAAAGAAAATTATCGAACATTTAAAAAATAGAGGTATTGGTGTGTTAATCACCGATCACAATGTTCGTGAAACTCTTGATGTATGTGAAAAAGCTTATATTGTCTCACATGGTGAATTAATCGCCTCTGGTACTCCTGAACATGTTTTAGCAGATCAAACTGTCAGAGATGTCTACCTAGGTGAACAATTCAAGCTATAGTTAATGTACGTTTAGTCACAATAATAATAGAAAACCAGAAGGATTGTTAAAGGTAGATGAGGCAATCGTTACAGCTGCGCATGGGGCAGCAACTTACCATGACACCACAGTTACAGCAGGCTATTCGCTTGCTGCAACTAAGCACGTTGGATCTACAGCAAGAGATCCAAGAAGCTCTTGATAGCAACCCGCTTCTTGAAGTAGATGAGTCAGAGCCAGAATCTGATGCGCAAAACAGTGCCCAAGATAAAAATGGTAAAGATGAAAACCAAGAGGACACGCATTTAGACAGTCAAGATATCGAGCCTGTAAGTGACTACGAAATAGATTCGGATGCCGCACTAAGTAAAGAGACCGTGAGCGACGACCTCGCTATGGATGTGACATGGGATGAGTACATGAGTGCAGCTCCTGCTGCCAGTAGTGGACCCATGCCTGAAGACGAGACTATTTATCAAGGTGAGACGACGGAAACGCTTCATGAATATTTAATGTGGCAGCTCGAATTAACGCCTTTTAGCCCAACAGATCGCGGCATCGCAGTCGCTATTGTAGAAGCCATAGACGAAAACGGTACATTCACCTTAAGTACCGAAGATCTCTTAGAGAGCTTGAATGATGGCAACAGTGGCGAACATATTGAATTAGATGAAGTAGAAGCCGTATTAAAACGAATTCAACTTTTTGATCCTATTGGCATTGGCGCTCGCTCACTACAAGAGTGCTTGTGTATTCAGCTCAATCAATTTGACCCGCATACAACTCCTTGGTTGAGCGAAACTAAAATGATCCTCAATGAGCACATTGAGCTACTTGCAAGTCGCGACTATCGGACCTTGATGAAAAAAACCAAGCTCAAAGAGACTGAGCTCAAGGAGATCGTAACATTAATTCACACTCTTAACCCAAAACCTGCGGCAAGCATTATTCGTGAAGAGTCTGAATATGTCATTCCTGATGTATCAGTTAAGAAGATAAAAGGCCGCTGGGTAGTTGAGCTAAATCCGGAGTGCATGCCTAAAATTCGTGTTAACAATCAATATGCTGCAATGTCTCGCTCAGTGAAATCCAGCACAGATAGTCAATTCATTCGCTCTCATTTACAAGAAGCAAAGTGGTTTATTAAAAGCTTAGAAAGCAGAAATGAAACATTAATGAAAGTTACTAATTGCATTGTCCAACAACAACAGGCATTCTTTGAACATGGCCCTGAGGCAATGAGACCCATGGTGTTAAATGATGTTGCAGAAATGGTTGAAATGCACGAGTCCACCATTTCACGAGTGACCACACAAAAATATATGCACACACCTAGAGGCATTTTTGAGTTGAAGTATTTCTTCTCAAGTCATGTTAGTACTGAAAATGGAGGTGAGTGCTCGTCCACAGCAATCAGAGCACTAATCAAAAAGCTAATTGCTGCAGAAAATACTGCTAAGCCATTAAGCGACAGTAAAATAGCAGATATATTAGCGGAGCAAGGAATTAAGGTGGCCCGACGCACCATAGCAAAATATCGGGAGTCGTTAGCCATTCCACCGTCAAATCAGCGTAAAAGCTTGATTTAGGCGTATTACCTAAGAAGGAAAATGCTTATGCAACTAAATTTAACTGGTCGTCATGTAGAAATAACCGATGCATTAAGAGACTATGTCAACAACAAGTTTGCAAAGTTAGAAAGGCATTTTGATCATATAAACAATGTACATGTGATCTTAGATGTTGAAAAGCTAGTACAAAAAGCAGAGGCGACATTGCACGTTAATGGCGGAGAGCTTTTTGCCTCGACAGAACATCAGGACATGTATGCTGCGATCGACGGCCTAATTAATAAGCTAGATCGTCAGGTAATTAAGCACAAAGAGAAGCTAATTCGACATTAATTATGAAATTAAGCTCGATAATCAATAAGGACTGTAGCAAAGCTGCGGTCCTTTTTAATAGCAAAAAACGTATACTCGAATACATTAGCGAGTTAGCGCACGAACAGCTACCCAATTTAAATCAGCACGATATCCTTAGCGCATTAATGGCCCGGGAGAAACTCGGCAGTACAGGTATAGGTAAAGGGATTGCCCTGCCCCATGGTCGGATAATAGGTCTTGAAGTCGTGACAGCTTTACTATTAGTCAATCAACAAGGGGTTGAATTTGATGCCATTGATAATCGGCCTGTTGATATATTTCTTGCTTTAATTGTGCCTGATGGCGATAACGAACAACATTTAAAAACTTTGTCATCGATAGCTCAGCAGCTAAACAATAAAGAATTTTGTAAACAGCTAAGGAACGCTAGCAATGACGAGGAACTTTATGCCATTATTGCCTCAGCAGACTAGGTTATTAAGAGAAGCATAATGGAATTAATCATCATCAGCGGTCGCTCTGGTTCAGGCAAGTCAGTTGCACTTCGTGTATTAGAAGATTTAGGGTATTATTGCGTTGATAATATCCCAGTCAATTTATTACCGTCCTTAGTACGTAGTGTCTCTGATAACTACGATAAAATCGCTGTAAGCATTGATGTAAGAAATCTGCCAAAAGAGCAACAAGACTTTAATGATATTTTAGAATATTTGCCAGGTTTTGCTAACCCAATGCTGTTCTATCTAGACAGCGATGATAATACGCTCATACGACGCTTTTCTGAAACGCGTCGTTTGCATCCATTATCAGTGAATGACTTACCCCTAGATTTAGCAATACAAGAAGAAAAACGACTGCTAGATGTGCTAACTACACGTGCCGATGTGCTCATAGACACAACTGATTTAAGCGTACACCAGTTGGCTGAAACCATTCGTGAGCGTATTTTAGGAAAAAAAGATAAGCAACTAATCGTTACTTTCCAATCTTTTGGGTTTAAACATGGCATACCCAAAGAAGCTGATTATGTCTTTGACGCGCGCTTTTTACCCAACCCACATTGGGAACCTGAGCTAAAACCCTTAACAGGCTTAGACCAACCAGTTAAAGACTATCTGGCTAGTCATAGCATCGTGCAAAAATTCACATGGCAAATTCAAACTTTTGTGCAAACTTGGTTACCCCACTTAGAGCGAAATAATCGCAGCTATTTAACCATTGCGATCGGATGCACAGGTGGACAACACCGTTCGGTTTATTTGGCACAAACGATTGGTGAAAGCTTTGCGCGAACTCATCCTAATATTAAAATTCGCCACAGAGAGCAAGATAATTAACCTTATGCGTTGTGAAGACACCTTTTTAATTCAAAATAAATGTGGTTTACATGCAAGAGCCGCATCTGTACTCGCTCAACTTGCTATAAAGTTTGATGCTCAGATAACCCTATATCAAGATGACAAATCAGCAGATGGCAATAGTGTGCTCGCATTGCTTTTGTTAGAAAGCAGTCAAGGCAAAGAAGTTAAAGTGGTATGTGATGGTCCAGATGCCAAAGGTGCGTTACACGCAATTGGTGAGCTGATCGCACAAAAGTTTTATGAACAAGAATAAGTTAGCTAATCAAGTTCAGTAATTAAAATTTTCTCAGAGCTTGGTAAGGTACGCGTATTTACGTTAAACTCTTAGTCATGCACTGCGCCTAAATTTCTAAATCATACCCTAGCTGGCTCTTCAGCTTTTCTTTTAGGCAGACATTAAAAACATAAAAATAATTGAAGGAAGCCTATGCCTGAAGCTCTTGAACAAGACTACACACTACAACAACTGCAACAAGTAACGCAGGCATTAAATAGTGGACAATTTGTTCAAGTCAGGCGTACTTTAGCGGAAACAGCACCGTGTGATACGGCTTTACTACTCGAATCGTCTCCACACAAAGTGCGCCGTCAATTATGGCAGCTTGTAGACCCTGATATTCAAGGGGATGTACTCGAAGAGCTATCAGAAGATGTGCGTTTGAGCATTATTGTTCAAATGGAACCTGAGCTTATCGCCGCGGCAACCGAGGACATGGATGACGATGATCTCGGTGAAGTACTTCGTAGTCTACCTGATACAGTCTATCAAGACGTAGTCGGTGCCATGGATGCTCAAGATAGAGAGCGTGCAACGCAAGCACTATCCTATCAAGAGCGCTCAGCTGGCGCACTCATGAATACGGATACTGTTACCATACGACCCGATGTGACATTAGATGTAGTGTTACGTTACTTGCGTCTGCGTGGCACGCTACCCGATGGTACTGATGACCTCTATGTCGTTGATAAAGATAATTGCTTTATCGGTGCCCTGTCGCTTAATAGCCTACTGACTAACCCACCAGATAAGTTAGTACATGAGCTAATGGACACAGACAAAGAGTCAATTCCAATCACCATGGATGAAACTGAAGTAGCACAGCTATTTGAACGTTATAACTGGATTTCGGCAGCAGTTGTTGATGACAACGCTCATCTTTTAGGGCGTATCACCATCGATGATATTGTTGATGTTATTCGTGAAGATGCTGAGCATAGCTTGATGAGTATGGCCGGTCTTGATGATGAAGAAGACACCTTTGCGCCAGTATTTAAAAGCTCTAAGCGCCGCTCCATCTGGCTAGGTATTAACTTACTCACTGCGTTACTCGCTGCATTTGTTGCGAGCTTTTTTGAAAACACACTTGATATCTTACCATTTTTAGCCGTTTTAAACGGCATTGTCCCAAGTATGGGAGGGGTAGCAGGTAGCCAGACACTCACCTTAGTTATCCGTGGTATTGCTTTGGGTCACATCAACCAAACCAACCAACGTTTTATTCTTGGTAAAGAATTAGCGATTGGCGCACTCAACGGTGTATTGTGGTCTATTCTCATAGCTGGTGTTGTGGCATTGTGGCAATGGGATTTTGTACTCGGTGCTGTCATCGCATTTGCTATGTTTATGAATTTACTTGCAGCAGGTATTGCAGGCGCAAGTATCCCTATTGTATTAAAGCGCATGAAAATTGACCCTGCGCTGGCAGGCAGTGTGGTATTAACTACTGTTACTGATATTGTCGGTATTTTTGCGTTCTTAGGCACCGCAACTTGGTTCCTAATTTAGGATAGGGTTTGAGAATAGAAAATATTCTTTCAGCTGGGATTATTTGCGACACAATGCTGATATTTCGTTCATAAGCAACGTTGAGAGAGCAATAAAACTTTAGTGAGCAAATTCAACTATGCTTATATGAGGTTAACCTACCTCATAAAAAGGGCCTATATCGGCCCTTTTATGTAATTTATACCAACTACTAGATTAAATAAATGGCCAAATATTGCAAAAGATAAATGGCTTAGTAACTAGGAAAACTTCGGTATGTCGTTATTCCACATGAGTAACTTTTAACTCAGTTATTAAATCATTTAGCTCACTAGAAGAGCAATGTTTTAATAAAATTGGTATTAATAGTGTTATTTGAGGCTAAGCACCAGCCACCTGCATTGACTCCACCAATACAGAGCCAGTTTGAACACTACCGCGATATTCGATATCACCACCAATCGCTTGAATACTTTTAAACATATCTTTTAGGTTACCTGCGATTGTAATTTCACTTACTGGGTATTGTATTTGCCCATTTTCGACCCAGAAGCCACCAGCACCTCGTGAATAATCACCCGTTACAGTACTCACACCTTGACCCATCAACTCAGTGACTAACAAGCCTGTGCCCATTTCATTAAGCAATGCAGATAAACCTTCATGAGTTTGCTGTACTAACCAGTTGTGAATACCCCCTGCATGCCCTGTTGCTGTCATGCCAAGACGACGAGCTGCATAGGTCGCTAATAGGTAAGTTTGCAGTTCTCCACCATGGATAATATCTCTATCAATGGTTTTAACTCCCTCACTATCGAATGGACTTGAAGCAAGCCCTTTTGGCAAATGAGGGCGCTCCAATATATTCACACATGGACTAAATACTCGCTCCCCTAACATGTCGAGCAAGAAACTAGACTTACGGTACAGCGCACCACCACCAATAGCTGAAACTAAATGGCCAAATAAGCTATTAGCAATATCAGCGCGAAAGATTACTGGCGTTTTCATGGTGGATATCTTCTGACTATTTAAACGCGCCAACGTAGACTCGGCAGCCTCTAAGCCAACTTCAGTTGCAGATTTTAAGCCTTGTTGCTCACGAGATATCGTATAGGCTGAATCACGCTGCATTTGTTCACCGTCTTTACCTATTACCACCGTGCTCAATGTATGACGCGTTCGAGGAAAACCTGCTATTAGTCCATGGCTATTGCCATACACACGCAACCCTTGGTGACTCGCAAAGCTTGCACCATCTGAGTTAACAATTCGTTTATCCGCATTTAATGCTGCTTTTTCCGCTTCTAAACAAAACTCAATCCCTTGCTCAGGTGTTACTTCCCAAGGGTGAAATAAGTCCAAATCAGGTGGTGACATTTCTAACAAGTTTTTATCTGCAACCCCATTGCAAGGGTCATCTGATGTAAACTTGGCAATATCTATGGCTTTCTCTACCACTGTTTTAATAGCCGCTGGGCTTAAATCAGCAGTTGACGCATTACCCTTATGGTTGCCTACATAAACGCTTATCCCCAATCCACCATCTTGATTAAACTCAATAGTATCAACTTCACCCATTCGAGTGCTCACTGATAACCCTGAAGTACTCGACATTGCTGCTTCAGCAGCAGTTGCACCAAGTTTCTTAGCATGACTTAATGCTTCTGAAACAGCTTGTTTTATATCATCTATTTGTTTATAAATCGCGTGCTGCTGAGGTTGTGCCATCGCTCTTATCTCTTATAACTTATCTCTCTAAGTTAATGCTAACACACATCTAAATTATCACCCTATTCTGACAAAGCATTTATGCCATAAAATTGGTATACTGAGTACAAATCAGCAAATCTTGTATAGACCATGGCGAAGCAAAATAAACCAGACATTGAAGAAGAAATCATCTACGTATCAAAAAGCGAACTTAAACGCGATGCGCAACAATACCAACAACTAGCGCAAGACCTCGCTGGTATGGCTAAAAAGCAACGTGAAAAATTACCATTAAACGATGAATTAAAAGAGGCCATGGTAGTTGCAGATAAAATTCGTCAAAAGAGTGAAGCGTATCGACGCCATATTAACTACATCACTAAAACGCTCCGTCTAACAGAAAATATTGCAGAAATAGAAGAAGCAATTGGTCTAATGCTTAACAAAAACAATCAAGCTGACGTGCTCATAAATAAGATTGAAATTGTCAGAAATGAGTTGATTGAGCAAGGTGATAGCAAAATCAATGAATTGTTAACGCAATACCCAACACTTGAACGTCAAAAAATGCGACAACTGGTTAGACAAGCCAGTAAAGAGGCTAAAGCGGAGAAACCCGCAAAAGGATATAAAGAGCTATTCCAGTATTTAAAAGACGTAATAATGCCTTAAGTGATCTTGAAGTTAGAAAACCAGCTAATAGCTGGTCTTTCTAACTTCATCAAAATCAAGCTTTATGCCGTACCACCTACGGTCAGTTCGTCAATTTTTAAACTTGGTTGGCCAACTCCTACTGGTACACTTTGTCCATCTTTACCACAAACACCAACACCACGGTCAAGTTCTAGATCATTACCTACCATCGAGATCTTAGTCATCACGTCAGGGCCATTACCGATAAGCGTGGCACCTTTGATAGGTTGTGTAATTTTACCATTTTCAATAAGATAAGCTTCTGAGGCAGAAAATACAAATTTACCCGAGGTAATGTCAACTTGGCCACCTGCAAAACTAGGCGCATAAATTCCTTTTTCTACACTGCTAATAATATCCTCTTTACTATCTGGGCCTGGTAACATATAAGTATTCGTCATTCGTGGCATTGGCAGATGTGCGTAAGATTCTCGACGACCATTGCCTGTAGGCGCAACCCCCATTAAACGGGCATTCAACTTATCTTGCATATAACCTTTTAAAATACCGTTTTCTATCAATACATTGTAACCAGCTGGCGTCCCTTCATCGTCAACATTTAACGAACCTCGGCGATTAGCCATCGTGCCATCATCAATTACAGTACATAAACTAGAAGCCACCATCTCGCCGACTTTACCACTAAATGCAGAGGCTCCTTTACGGTTAAAATCTCCCTCCAGACCATGCCCTACCGCTTCATGTAACAACACGCCCGGCCAACCAGCACCCAGTACAACAGGCATAGTGCCTGCAGGAGCATCAATAGCTTGCAAATTAACTTTCGCTTGGCGCACTGCTTCTTGCGCATACTCAAGCCAACGTGGCTTACCATTGACTAACTCTTTAAAATAACCATAGTCTAAACGCGCACCGCCACCAGCACTACCTCGTTCCCGACGGCCATTTTTTTCCAATAATACCGAACAGTTCAAACGGATCAACGGGCGAATATCTGTGGCAAAAGTACCATCGCTGGCTGCAATTAATACTTCCTCATATACAGCTGACATTGAACTAACGACTTGTTGAACATCAGGAGCAAGCTCGCGAATAGCATTTTCTACTTCTCGTAGTAAACTGACTTTATCTGCATCAGTCATACTTTGAATAGGTTGTACAGGAGCAAATTGACTTGTGATAGTTTGCTCACTAAATACCTGCACTTTTTTATCTTCACCTGATTGAGCAATGCTTCTTGCAGCCATAGCCGCTTTGTTTAACGCTTCTAAGTTAATCGCATCCGAATATGAAAAACCCGTTTTTTCACCTGCCACAGCTCTTACACCAACACCTCGTTCAATGTTATAGCTTCCCTCTTTAACCAAGCCATCTTCCAATACCCAAGTTTCGTGATGGCTAGATTGAAAGTATAAATCAGCGTAATCGACGTTATGTTGATGTATATACTGTAATGTTTGCTCCAGCTGCTCTCTATTGAGCTGACTGTCAGTTAATAAACGCTGCTCGACATTATTCATAAAACTCACTCTTAAATCTGTTGTGGACCTGCACTGGCATATCCGTACGGAACTTATACAGCTGTGCTAAATCTATTTTGGCGCTAATAACACCCAACCGCTGCTGAGCATCCGCTATTACTTCACCCCATGGAGATAATATTAGGCTATGTCCATGTGTTTTGCGGCCATTTTCATGTGTACCTGATTGTGCCGCTGCAATTACATAACACTGGTTTTCTATGGCTCTTGCTTGGAGTAAAGGCATCCAATGTGCTTTACCTGTGACCGTTGTGAATGCACTAGGTACCAACAAAAGTTCTGCGCCTAAATTACGCATTGCTTGGTATAGCCCGCAAAAGCGTAAATCATAGCACACGCTTAAGCCTATTTTGCCAAATGGACTATCAATCACCACCACTTCACTGCCCGCAACTGTAAACTTTGACTCTCGGTAACCTGAGCTGCCATCGGCTACATCAGCATCAAATAAATGAATTTTGTTATAACGTGCAACAACATCTCCAGTATCATCCAACAAAAAGCTCGCTGCATAATACTTTTTCTGTTCACCTATCACAGCCATAGTGCCCGCCGCAAGCCAGATTTTAAAATCTTGACAAAGCTGAGCCAGCTTATCTAACCAATATTCGTGATTTTTTGACAGTGCTAAAGATTGCTCGCCAGTTTTGTTAAACGCAAGCCATGTTTCAGGCAAACAGACTAATGTGGGCTGGTCAATATCACATTGTTGTAACCACTGTTTCAGCTGCAAAAAGTTGTGTTCTGGATCCATTGTTGAGCACATTTGTACCGCTATCACATGAGGAATAGACATGTAGTAACTCCATATTACCTATAATTTAGCCTGTTCAAGAAGCTGATGCAGTCTCACTCGTATTGTTATCTTCAGGGGGAGAGGAAAGTGGCTCATCAGATACAGGAGGCTGATTTTGTGCAGCCTGAGGGATCTCTACTTCTCGACTTTTACGATCAACTTCTTTGACAATTGGCTCACTCATAGTGCCTGTCACTTTAAACTTAATTTCAGAAATCACTCTGGCTGAATGAATGACTTTATCTAACGCAAGTGCTGCTAGCCCAGATACGGGGTTAACCATCCAAGCCACAATCACAGGAATACTTGAAGTAACCTGTGGCGCAACGGCTAAGTCATAATTGATCTCTTGTGTATTGAGGTTTGCATAACCTTGTATGCTTAAATCTGCAGGCACACCATCAAGCTTAGTGTCTTTTGTATAAGCAATGCCTTTATCGAGCTGAACACTGCCTTTCATTTGATTGTAAAAAAAGCCTTTTGAAAATACGTCTCTGAAGTCTAGTTTTAACTTTCTAATTAAAGAGTCCAAACTAAGTAATGAAAATACACGTGCACCTTGGTCGCTCACTTCAGTTAAATGTCCTTCCCCTAGCTCCCAGTTTATCTCTCCAGCTAGACTTGCAACATCAAAATCGTATGGAGCGCCTTGCCAATTTAGCTGATAAGCAATATTAGAACGCGAGTCTTTTATGGTGGAAGTTAAATCAAATTCATCAAACAGCTCTCCAATATCTTTACTATTTAATATACCATCAAAATAACTGTGCCCCTCAAACCAACGACCTTGTCCTCGCAGCACATGATCATCTTTATCTATCACTAGCTCTGTTAATGTAAGCTGCTTACCATCGCCAAATAGTGATATATTTACTCTATCAAGTTGGTAACTATTCACTTTACAGTCACTACAGTTAAATTCTATCGCAGGAGTACGTGTTAGCCAATCAAGTGAGGTATTTGGCTTTGCTTCAGCTTCACTTTGCTGCTTATGTGTATTAATACGTAAATAGTCACTATCTATTTGAATTGGGCGACTAGAGTCATTTTCTGGTAACAAAACAGTGGCACGAAGTTCCTTAGCATTTAGACGCATAGTCATGCCATCGGCACTTGGAAAAAGCCGCATTTCAAGATCAGTAAACGGTATATCGGCAATTTGAGCAGAGCCAAAGTGACCCGTTATCATCTCAAGCTTAGGTAACACTCCCTCCCCTTCATCATTATTATTACTTGGCAGCTCAATTAAGCGCTCAATAAATGTTAGCCATGGATCTAATACTAAATCATCTTGTAAAATGGATACATGAAAACCACTGCCAACAAGCCCCCGATTTTGCCGTCCAACACTTAATTGCGCCTGACTTAATCGCCCTGTCGAATTATCCAAAATACCATTAAAAAAGAGTCTGTCAGCTAAATTAGCAGTGATTAAATTAGAAATATCATCTCCTTTCACTTGACCACTTAGCTGCCATTCCTTCTCTCTATTTTTTTGATAAGGACTTGGAAAATGGCTAATAACCCCCTGTAAGTTTGTATCAAACTGAGCATTATAATTAAAACCTTGTTCCGCAAACTGTAATTTAACTTGGGTATTAAATTGGCTATTACCTTCAACAAATCCATCCATCAGGCCCAATGAGTAAGGTACAAGCTTATCAGCCTGCGCTGATAAGCTTGCATCAACATGAACCTCATACAAACGATTATCCCCGTCAGCTGAGACACTAAACTGCACTGGCATATCCAACCAACTGGCAAAGCTGTGCTGAAGCTCAATACGGTCATCATCAAAGCGTAATGTTCCTCTTACACCCGACAAAGTCATTCCTGGCTGCGCTAAAAAGATATCTGCATTATTGAGGTCAACTTCTCCTGTAGCATTGACATCGAGCGTATGCAAATCAATATCTAAATTGACCTTACCAATTACCTCTCCTGACCCCTGAACTATCTTAAAAATATCCACCAGTGGCTCTTTAAGCGGCGTAGCTGCAAAAAATGGTAACAAGGTTTGTGCGTCCGTCATGTGATCAATTGCCACGTAGAGGTTATCGGCATGATTGAGGTTTGGTAAGCTAACCACCACTGGACTAGTTAATTGCTGATTAATAAGTTTGCCACTGTTAGCAAAAATATCCATCCGTTCATTAGCAAAGTGTAGTGTAACATCAGCATTGGTTATTGCTGGCCAATCAGGTGCAAATAAGAAATCTGCTTGGTTAATACGTGAAAGCACCTCAAAGTGCCCATTTCCTTGCTCAAAAGGAAACTCTGCTAACGAGCCTGACAATAATACTTGGCTACTCATGTGCTGACCGGCAATAATGCCACGATTAAGATACTCAATTAAACTTTCAGACATAACAGACTGGGGGTAATAATCACCTGCAGTTTGCGCATCACCACCGAACACTTCTGCATATAAATCTAATTGCGCAGTCTCATTTAAGGTTAAGTGCATTTCTGCGGCAGCGGTTAAGTTGGGGCTATTGAACCATAAAGAATCACTGCTAATGTGCCATACATCATCATGCTGATAAATTTGTAACTCAGCATTAATCTGCTCATAAGCAAGTGGCTTTCTGAACATATCTGGTGTGGCTAATTGCGAATGCTCATTAAAAAAGCTTAATGTCGCGTCACCATTGCTCCACATCAATTCAATTCTGGCATCATTTATACCTGGAATTCCATTGAACGAAGACCAGCTTAAATTGTTCATACTTAACCAAACTTCAGGAGTTGCTTGCGGTTGCCAACTTACTCGTCCCTCTAGTACGCCTGTCGCATTAACATTGGCTAGCGCTTCAATACCGTCAATTTGCATCAACTGTGCTAACTGCGCTACCAGTCCAACACTAATATCTTCAAACCAAATTCGTTTCTTATTTTCTGCAAATGTTCCCTCAAGTTTGGCGGGAATAAAAGATTTTCCATCAAAACTAAATAGCAGCTCTGAACTGCGCAGCTGCCATTGCTGTTTCGCTGGCTGCAGCTGCAACTGCCCTTGCTCAAGTATGAGTTCGTGTGCTGAATCAGCCTCTGACCATTGCACTTTGCTAGGTAGCGTATTCAACGTAAGTGCCTGTACTTTTCCAGCATCAAGCATTAGCCAAAGTTCGCCATTTAACTCAGTTGTTATATGTTTTTCCTGAGTTGGTACTTGCTCTGTTAACCATTCAGCGATATCAACATTTTTCGCCTCTAAATACACCTGTCCAGCTAAGTCTCTTAAAGAGTTCCCTGTTAACGCCAAGCGCGCAGAGAATCGCCCTTGTTGTAACCCTGGAATTGCAACTTCACCTTCACCTTTATGACTGTTTGGACTATTTTGCCAAGTAATATCATTTAATAATAAAGTATGTACAAAACCACTTTGAGTACGCAAATTTAGTTGGCTAGACTGAATTGAAAAGTGACCAGTATCACCTAAAAATAGGCTTTCAATAAGGGATTGCTGTTCAAATACAGTGCTATCAGAATCATTTACTCGGTCAAACTCTGTTAAATCGACTTGTGCAGAAAAGCCATCCAATACAAAGTAATTTGAGCGGATCTGCCAGTTTTTAAATGACTCAAGTACATTGAGTTGTAAACTCGTGCGGGTGATTGACAGCGCAATGGGTGAGCTTTCGTTATCAACAAAGGTTAGATTTTCTAGCACCAAGGCTGGACCATTACTTTCCCAGCTAGCACTAATAGCACCTAAACTTAAGCTAACACCAAATTGTTGATGAATAATATCTTCAATATTTTCACGATAATCATTTGCATACGGCAAGCTATACTTAACAACGGAAACAAGCACAGCAAGTGTTACAAGGGTAATTGCGAACACCTGCCACACTTTACGAATACAAAAGAAACAAAAAGTTTTAACTTGCATTGGACGTTACGTCACCTTACATCATTACGACGTCAAACTGTTCTTGGCTATATAAGCTCTCTGTTTGAATACTGACCTGTTTTCCGATAAAGAGTTCCAATTCTGCAAGATTATGATATTCATCATTGATTAAAGCTTCACTCACTGCAGGTGATGCATAGACCATGAACTTATCTGCATCATATGCACGATTCACCCTCACGATCTCTCGTAAAATTTCATAGCAAACGGTTTCTACCGTTTTTAATGAGCCTCTTCCTGCACAAGCAGGACATACTCCACACAAGATATGCTCTAGGCTTTCTCTTGTACGTTTACGCGTCATTTCTACCAAACCCAATGCCGATAAGCCATTAATGTTAGCTTTAGCCCTGTCTTTGGCCAGTGCTGTTTCTAATGAATGTAGCACGCGGCGTTTATGTTCATCCGAAATCATGTCGATAAAATCAATAATGATGATACCACCTAGATTGCGTAACCGTAATTGTCGTGCTATCGCAGAGGTTGCCTCTACATTGGTATTAAAAATTGTCTCTTCAAGATTACGATGTCCAACAAAGGCACCTGTATTAACATCTACGGTAGTCATTGCCTCAGTTTGATCTATGATTAAATAACCACCTGATTTTAATTCAACTTTTCTATGTAGTGCTTTTTGTATTTCAGTCTCGACATCAAACAAATCAAATATAGGTCGTTCACCAGGATAATACTCCAACGTCCTTCCCAGTAGAGGCACAAATTCTTCAGTAAAAGATTTCAGCTCTTGATAAGTCAGCTTAGAGTCGACTCGAATGCGTTCCATATCTTCACCGACATAATCTCTGAGTGTGCGAAATGCAAGCGTTAGATCCTCATGTAAAATAGCTGCTTTACTGGTTTTTTTACGGCGACTAATTATTTTTTGCCACAATTTTTTTAAAAATTCAGCGTCGTGCTGTAATTCAGCCTCAATGGCACCCTCCGCTGCAGTGCGAACAATAAAACCACCATTTTCATCATTATATTGTGAAACAATTTCTTTAAGTCGTGCTCGTTCCTGTTCAGTCTCAATGCGTTGACTTACCCCTACGTGCGTAGCATCTGGCATAAAAACTAAATAACGAGAAGGAATCGTGATATCTGTTGTTAAGCGCGCACCTTTAGTGCCAAGAGGGTCTTTGACCACTTGTACCATAATATACTGGCCCTGCTTAACGAGCTCTCTGATATCCTGTACTTTTTTGACTGGTTGCTCGTCCACACCCTCTTCAAAAGAAGCACTATTAACAATATCTGAGGCATGCAAAAACGCGGCCTTATCTAAGCCTATATCAACAAAAGCAGCCTGCATACCAGGTAAAACACGACTCACTTTGCCTAAATAAATATTACCAACAATACCAAGATTACCAATACGCTCTACTTGCACTTCTTGCAGCACACCATTTTCAATCAGTGCTACCCGACTTTCACTTGGTGTCACATTGATTAGTAATTCACTGCTCATAATAGCCTTCGGTAAATTTTTGAATTAATTGTTCGGTTTCATATAAGGGTAAACCCATTACTGCAAAGTAGCTACCTGATAGTTGAGTCACAAACTTACCACCTCCCCCTTGAATACCATAACCACCAGCTTTATCTAATGGCTCACCAGTGTGCCAATATTGCTGCATTTCTTGCTCTGTCAGCGTTTTAAAGGTGACATCGGTGCATACCACGGTGCTTAAAATCTTCGTTGCATCAGCCATAGCTATTGCAGTATAAACTTGATGAGTACGTCCAGACAAACGCGTCATAGTGCGCATAAAATCTTCTAGGTCTATTGGCTTACCTAAAGCAATACCATCAATAACCACCACCGTATCACTGCCCAGTACCGGTTTATCAGTATAGCCTTTGGCGACTGCTGACTGCGCTTTCAACCGTGCTAAACGCTCAACATACTCCAGCGGTGGTTCATTATCCAATTGCGTTTCGTCTGCATCTACAGCAAATTGAGTAAACTCATATCCAAGTTGACTGAGGAGTTGTTTGCGCCGAGGGGAAGCTGACGCCAAATACAAATGTGGGGCCATTAACGTATCCTAAATTGGCGACGGTATTTACGTAATAATAAAAACATCCACGGCCAACATAACATACCAGTCAAAGCTGGCCACAAGTAATGAGGGCTAAAATACACGTCGAGTAAAAAGTGATTTAACCAAAACAACAGTAAATGATATAAAGTTAAGAATAACCCTATCAAAATAGCTTGCTGCCAGATTGAAAAATTTCGTATTTTTTGAAAATTACTTACCGTGATGTAAATACAAATTGAGTAGGTTAATGAATTAACGCCCAGTGGTGCACCAATTGCTAAGTCCATTAATAAACCAGCAACCCATGCCCAACCAATATTGACTCGATGTGGTACGGCCAAAGACCAATACATTAGTACCAACAACACCCAGTCAGGGCGAAAAGGCTCCGCAGAGATGGGCAATGGCATTAAAGCCATTACTAGCGCTAAAAAAACACTCAAAGCAATGAGAAAATAGTAGCGCTTAATCATTGTCTAAGCTCTCTTGTACGGTTCGCCCTAATATCAACAATAAACGAATACGATCCAGTTGCGCAATTGGCTCTGCATAAACTTGTGCAAAGGGTAGGCCTTCATCACGGTGCAACTCAGTAACCACAGCAACTGGGTAGCCTTCAGGAAAAACACCTCCCAGCCCTGATGTCACCAATACATCACCAATACGAACATCCAAGCTATGGGGTACATGAGATAGTTTTAGCTTATTAATTTTACCAATACCTTCAACTACAGTTCGTACGTCATTACGTAAAATTCTCACTGGTGTCGCATGTGTTATATCTGTCATCAACAACACTCTAGAGGTAGTTGTGCCTACTTGAGTCAACTGCCCAACTAAGCCCATTTCATCTATAACGGGTTGGCTTTCGGTTACACCATCAATTGTACCCCTATTAACAACAACTTGATGACTATAAGGATTAGAATGAACAGATAAAACTTGTGCTATTTTTCGAGTCGCTTTCTCTCTTGCGGAGGCACTCAAAAGAGCTCTGAGTTTTTGGTTTTCACTTTGCAAAAATTGTAGTTGCTGTAACTGCTCACTTTGTAATAACTGTTGATGTTTAAGTGCGCTATTTTCTTCACTTAACTGTTCGCGAGTTTGCAAACTTCTCGCGCCACTATTAAATGCTTCATAAGGCATACTCGCTAAATACAACAAAGGACTAACAGCGGTGTGCAAACTAGTCCTTATCAAAGTGCCGCCGTGTGTAAAGCGATCCCCAACAATAAGTATAATACTCAGCATCACTGCGACTGTGAGTCGCAGCTGCAAAGAGATGGTGCGGCCAAATAAAAGGTTCATTAGTCGTAACTAAATACATCGCCGCCGTGCATGTCTATCATCTCTAACGCTTTACCGCCACCACGAGCAACACAAGTTAGCGGGTCATCTGCAACCACGACTGGAATACCGGTTTCTTCCATAAGCAGTCTATCTATATCTTTTAATAGCGCACCACCACCCGTTAGTACCATACCATGAGCAGAAATATCTGACGCCAGTTCAGGTGGTGACTGCTCCAATGCAACCATAACCGCACTTACAATCCCCATTAATGGCTCTTGTAAAGCTTCTAGTATTTCATGGGAATTAAGTGTAAACGAGCGTGGAACACCTTCGGCCAAGTTGCGACCTCGCACTTCAATTGAAATGGGCTCATCGCTTTTAAATGCGGATCCAATTTCATGTTTAATGTGCTCAGCAGTCGCTTCTCCAATTAAGCTACCGAAATTACGGCGCACATAATTGATTATTGCTTCGTCAAACTTATCACCGCCAATACGTACTGATGACGAGTAAACTACACCATTTAAAGAAATAATAGCGACTTCAGTGGTGCCACCACCAATATCAACGACCATTGAGCCTGTTGCTTCAGAAACAGGTAATCCTGCACCAATCGCAGCAGCCATAGGCTCTTCAATTAAGTAAACTTCGCGTGCACCAGCCCCCATTGCGGACTCTCTTATCGCACGTTTTTCAACTTGAGTTGCACCACAAGGCACACAAATTAATACACGCGGACTAGGTCGCATAAAATTATTATTATGCACTTGTTTAATAAAGTGTTGTAACATTTTCTCTGTTACATAAAAGTCAGCAATCACACCATCTTTCATCGGTCTTATTGCTTTAATATTGCCAGGGGTACGACCCAACATTTGTTTTGCTGCCGTACCTACAGAAGCGACACTTTTGGGACCGCCTGCTCGTTCTTGTCTAATAGCAACAACCGAAGGTTCATTTAAAACAATGCCCTCTTCTTTCACATAAATAAGAGTGTTAGCTGTACCTAAGTCAATTGATAGGTCGTTGGAAAATAATCCGCGTAATTTTTTAAACATGAGGCTGGGTAACCTTAAAGAAATACCTTAAATTAAGTGATGCAATGCATCACCCATCGTTATATTGTTCTATCGCTCTCGTACTAAACGAAAGCCGATATAATTTGCTCGAAAGTCGGTTGCTAACTCTAAACGAGTAGACACACGAGCTAAACTTGGTGCAAAATTCCAAGCGCCACCACGCACTGTTACACCGCTTTGAGAAGCACGCTTTTGAGTCCATTCCCAAACATTGCCTACCGTGTCATAGAGCCCATAATGGTTTGGAGAAAACTCTCCAACGGGCGATGCGCTTTTATTTGACCATGCACTACCACACCAACCACAGTTCGCTAGGCTTTTACCGATTTCATTACCCCAAGGGTATTCAGACATTGTGCCCGCTCGTGCCGCGTATTCCCACTCAACTTCATTGGGTAAACGAAATTGCTCACCTTGTTCTGCGGATAGCCAGTTTGCATAAGCTTTGGCATCATCATAAGACACACAAACTACAGGGAAGCTTTCAGCTTGCTCATAGCCTGGAGCTTTCCAGCTATAATCTAGATCCCAAACTGGTTCACCATCTTTATAGTATGCGCAGCCACGACCTTTTTCAGCTGCAGTTTGATAACTCGTATTTTCAATAAACCGGCGAAACTCACCAACCGTGACTTCTGTGCTTTGCATACCATAGGAGTTACTAAGCACCTTCTCAATAACTGGACGCTCATTTGCTAGCCCGTTACCAACTAAATCACCCATTTTAAATGTACCTGCTGGTACAATCACAATTTGATTTTTTGGGGTCTGAGATACAATAGTTGGTGATGCTTTTGTGTTGCTTTGCTCTCTTTTGGGTGTCGGTACAGCAATCGACTCAGGCTTTTTTACAAGCCTAGCATTGATTGTTTGTGCTTTGCGAATAGTCACACGTTTCTTATATGGCTTGTAGCCGAGTTTACGAACTTCAATATCATATGTGCCAGATGGGATGTTCACTGATAACTTAGTTGAACCATAACTAACCCCGTTGATAAAAACTTCGTCGTCATACACATTAGAGCGCAGTGTTACAGGAACCATTGCTGGCGCTTTCTTCGCTGGCTGATTCGATAAACTTGAGTGTGTGACCTCAATAACCGCAGGAGAATTAATTCTGGCGACTTGCACATTATTTGATGTTGCAGCTTGTTCTGAAAAGCTCAGTTGACTGTCACTGTAAACAGTGGGGTAATTGGTTTGATAAGCGCCAACACTACCAGCCATAGGTGTACCGTACTCTGCACAAAAACGATTATCAACGCTAATTAAGCTGCATAATCGACTATTATTCACATCGCCTCGCATGCTCACACTCAGGTTAACACTGTAATTGCCCTGCCCGCTAAAAGCACTACTAACAACATGGCTGTTTAATACTTGTACTTGAGCACCAGCTAAGTTTCGCTTTGGTTCAACAAGACGCTGCTCTGTTAAATTTGCAAACAACTGATCAACAAAGCGCTTGGTGGATTTTTGTAATGCCATTTGTTGGCCTCGCTGCTCACATGCAGCCAAGGTTTCAGTGCGTTTACAGTTAATAGTATGATCGACCTCTAACGTACCCTCTCGTGTAAACTCGTTACGCAAACGCTCCACGCGCGCAGTACTTAGTTGATCTTTTAAACTCTCTAATGTATTAACTAGAGTATGCTTAGTAATACGAATTTGCTCGATATCTTTACGATGTGAAGCTATCGCCGCAAGCTGCATCGTAATGTCATCTTTGTTTTTCTTATGATCAACAACTGATTCTTTATAACGCGTTTGCGCTTTAGAAATATCAAGAGACGGGTCATCAATTAAACGGCGATATAAATCATTCATCGCATCGAGAGCTTGATTTTTCTCTTTATCCAAGTCTGAAGAACGTGTTCTCAATAAATCTAATTGCGCTTGTAAACGCGTTTCTTCACTAAGATGCTTGTCCAATATCTGCGTGTAGTTATCTAATTCAGTTTGTTTAACCGAAAATTCTGATTCAATGGCATTCACCGTGACTGTGTCTTGCGCCGTTACGTTGAATGTCGCACAGGCAGCCATAAATGTGGCAGAGACAAAAAAAGATAAAGGAGCTATTCGCATATATTCCATTCCCAAAAACGCGGCAATTATTTGGTCTTTGTTATTTTTTATAGTTAGTTCTTAATGCTATGTACTTACAAAGCAAAACACAAGCTTTGTGCCATTAATATCTGAGTTTACAACTATTAACTACAACCTTGCTAGTAATCTAGACATATTTTCACAGATAGCTGTTAGAATTAATCTTCTATACTCGCATAAATCGGAAAATAGGATGAGTTTTAAAAAATTTGACTTTCCAGAGTCTCCGATACAGATAATTGAACACCCACTGCTAGCACAAAAGCAAGTGATACTAAAAGTCAAAAGAGATGACCTATTGCACCCGCATATTGCAGGTAACAAATGGCGAAAGCTAAAATACAACCTCATTGCCATGCAACAGCAAAACAAGTCAGCATTCGTCACCTTTTCAGGGCCTTTTTCGAATCATTTATATGCAGCCAGTATGGCGTGTAAATTATTTGCATTAGAGGGCCATGCAATTGTCAGAGGGCCGCATCTAGATATCCATAATCCAACAATTCGCATGGCACGTGCCTGTGGAGTCAAAATACATATGGTTGATAGGGCAACTTATCGATTACGACATCAAGATGAGTACCTAGTGGAGATACAAAAACGCTTTGCACATTGCCACATAATCCCAGAAGGGGGCAGTAATCAGCATGCATTAATCGGCATTCAAGAATTGGCAAAAAGCTTACCAAAAAGTGATTACGTCATATGCGCAACAGGCAGCGGGGGAACGCTTGCAGGCTTAATAGATTCTTGCCCAAAAACAACCTCTGTTATTGGCATTGCGGTATTAAAGCAAGCTGAATATTTAATTAATGAAATTATCCGTTTGACACCAGAGTCTGAACAAAAATCAAACTGGCAACTCATGTGTGATTTTCATGATGGTGGGTATGGCAAATTTTCAACTGCGCTTTGGCAGTTCTGCAAAATGATGAAAAAAGATTGTAAACTCCCTTTAGAGCCTATTTACACGGGCAAGCTGTTTTATGCTTTATGGCAATTATTAGAACAAGATTTTTTCGCTCCTGGTAGCCATATCACAGCCATACATACAGGAGGGTTGCAAGGTTTAGATGGCTTACGTTATCGGCAATTAATAACGAACTAACTCAAGCTGCTGTAGCAACTCTGCAAAATAGTACCCTTGTGCGCCATGAACACCCAGTGATTTCAAGCAATCAAGTTCAAGTTGTGTTTCTACACCGACAGCATAAACCGGAATATTTAAACGCTTTGCTTGATATACGATTTGCTTTATTGTTTTTTGCTGTTGCGAACTGTGCTGTACTTTATGGACCAAGCCGTAACCTAACTTTATGCCTGATATTAATTGGTTTTCACGTAAAGTGTTGACCATTAATGGTGATTCAACATGGTCAATGAGCAACGCAATATTCACCCCTGTAAAAAAGAGCTGTTGTGCGTTAATTTGTTGATGATATTTATAAAATTCATCTGCTGACAATTCAAACATGAGTTTTTTATCTTCACTGGCCTCCCGTACGACAGCAGTAAGCCAATGGATAAAATCAATGTCCAACCAATTCTCAATATGAATATTGATACTCACATTCGATTTTTGAGGCTCTTTTGTCAAGATAGTGATAGCTTGTTGAATAATCTTTTTATCTAAAGTTTCCAAGTTATTTCTACTATGCAGCTGAGGAATAAACTGCTTGGCGGCAATTAACCCTAACTGAGCATGACGCACCCTCAGCAAAACTTCGCTTTGGATAATATCTTGCTGTTCAAAACCAAATAATGGTTGAAAGAATAATACAAACTGCCCATTGTCAATACATCGAATAAAGTCATCTTCGCTGCTTTGCATTGCATTTGCGTGTGTTTTATCAAGAGGCATCATATGGGTATGCTGCCATACATTATTATTTGCAATCTCTAATGCAGCCCGAGCTAACTGATAAACATTTGCTTGCTCAGCTTCATATTGATAGAAGCACCCCCCCACTTTAACTTGACTACGTGAAAGATCAGCACGTAATGAGCGCAAAATACGAAACATAATCTCATGAAGCTTTTTGCCAAGCTCAATGACATCCCCCCAAGCAACTTGCTCAAATGTGACCGCTAATGCGCCAGAGTTCAGGTATTTTACTGAACACTTCATGGTATTAGGTAGCTGCTTATGTATGGCCACAGCAAAGTGGTTTTTTTCATCCAGTGTATTATCTAACTTCATAGTCCAACGGATCAACAAAAAAACCTTAAACAAACTATTATCTACAGATCTGGGGTCCACAGCGCTTAGGGCAGAACTTTCTTCCATATTAATACTATTATCGGGCAAAAAGCGTTTTGGCCTGACTCGATATACCTGCCACCAACGGTAAAAAAATGCTAATAAACCAACAAATAAAATATTAAAAAATATAACAATATAAGCATGCTTTTTATAAGGCTGTGGGTGTGATAGGGCTAAAGATAAACCTGTCGATGAAAAACGCGTTGCGTCATCAGGCATAGCTTGCCCGTTAGGAATATATTCAAATTTGTATTGCTGTGCAATTGCGGTAATATTCTTTTGCGTCCTTAAGTCCTCTGGTAGTTTTGCCACCCTTTGCACAACCGCTTCGCCACGCTGGTGTATCTGTAAATGCAGTAAATGCAACAACAGCATATTTAAAATGAGCACCACAACCAGCGCCACTGCGACCATATACCAGTGGTTTGGCTTGAACTTAAACTGCACCTTGAGTCACACCTTTGCCATTTGGCTCTAACAACATTACTTAAGTGTTGTACACGTGTGGCTAAAACTCAAGTTATAGAACAATGTCGTAGGGCAATTAAAGCGAAAGGATATCACTATCATGTAATTAGATGTTGTACCAAAAAGCCTTACTACTTGAGTTAATTAACCAAGTAGTTCTATCACCAAAATTATGTTGCATTCACCCACTCTCTTTTAAATGACGGCTCAACCATTGTGACTGCTCTTGCAACACTTTAATTAAACTTTCTCTAGCTTGATAGCTATGCCCCTCATAAGGGAGCATTAATAGCCTGGATGTACCTCCCGTTGCCTGCAATGCCTCGAACATACGCTGCGATTGTTCAGGATGTGTTCCTGAGTTTTGATCATTTTCCCCATGGATCAAAAGTAACGGTTCATTGATTCTATCCGCATATAAAAAAGGAGACATTTTTAAGTAAACTTCTTTAGCCTGCCAAAACGTTCTTTTTTCTCCCTGAAATCCAAACGGAGTTAAGCTTCTATTAAATGCGCCACTTTTAGCGATGCCTGCGCGAAATAAATCAGTATGAGCAAGCAAGTTTGCAACACTAAATGCACCATAAGAGTGACCAACAACCGCTAATCGATTAATATCAATTTTTCCAGACTCTTCTAGCGCCAATACAGCTGCATGTGCACCACTGACTAACTGTTCGACAAAAGTATCGTTGGCATTGTCTCCGCCGAGAATTGGCATACCCATTAACTCAAAAACAGCATAACCTTCACTTAATGCGACTCTTGGACTCATAGGGTGAATCGAAGTATACAAGTTATTCGTGGTTCTTCTTTGTGAACTTGCCTTGGAAGATTTATACTCTTTAGGATAAACCCAAACAACTGCGGGTAACTTTTTTGATTTTAGCAACTGACTTTCATTGCCTTTAAAACGATTATTGTCAGGCAAATGTAATACCCCAGATAAATCAACCCCATCTTTGCGTTTGAAGTTTAACTCTATTGTAGAAATGTTTTGCAAAGACACTGGCAAGTCTTCAAAATGACTATCTTGAAAAAATACAGATGCTTTAGCCAGCTTGTTACCCGTGCGAGTAATGACATGTGGCTTAATCTTCTTTGCCTGTTTCGATAAGAAAACAACTGGTTCTTCACTAGGTAGAAGATAAACCGGCTGTTCATGCATTTCTTTGCTACTTTGGAACAACCTTGTTTTTCTTAAAGGATTAAATTTAAGTTCATCGAGAAATGGACGCTTTCCTTCTTTAGTCTGACCATTACCCATAAAGTAAATTTCTCTATTTGGGCCCTCTATTAATGATGGCCCACTATATGATGTATTAGTAATAATAGGATCACCAATATCAGCATAATTATTTTTATAGTTTCGCTGATCAAGCAAAGTAAGCTCTGTTGGAGTTTTATAATCAAACCGCCAAGTCCTCAATTGCTGACCGTCATATTTCCAATCAAAAAAGACAGCCTGCCCTGATGCTGACCATTTAAGATCAAAAAGACGCCATTGAACATCTAGGAGCACCTCTTTATCGCCATTAAAAGGACCTTTCCATTGCCATAACCTATCGTGAACATTTATATTTTTGCCCATATCCCCACCATCTGTTGCTTCAAACCAAGCTAACGTAGCAGGCTTAAAAGGTAGCCAATGGGCTTTACGGCTTCCGATTACTGTCGCATCTTTTCCTTTCGGTAAGTTAATGGCATCAGTCTGTATGGGCAACTGAGCAACAAACAAGTGACGCTTCAATGACCAAACCAGATATTTACGCGCCATTTTTTTAAAAGGCGCATCAGATGGCAAACTCTCGTTTAAACTGCTTATTAACAAGTAGTTCCCATCAGGAGATGGTACAAAACTTTCAACTAATTGCGGTTTTGTGAGTAGCTTATATTGACCTGTCATGTCAATTTTAATAATTGCGCTATGCAGTAAGTTTTTAAACTTCTTTTTCTCAGTCTCAGTTCTAAGTAGCCCTTTATACGTTCGCCGGCCATGATATTCCCCTTGCGTACTTTTGGTTACAAACTCCACCACTGGCGCTTCAGTACTATTAATAGTATCTATATCAGTTAAGCTTGTTTTAGCATAAATGAATTGGCCATCAGCAGACCAACTCATATGTTTATCACCCAAACGTGCAAAAAGATTGACTTTAGATAACTGTTTCATTGTTTGATTAAATAGGCTGTATATCCAAAGTTGCGCGCCATCCACAGAGTCCACTAACAGCGCGATTTTACGTCCGTCAGGTGACCATAAGTAATTTATAAGTTCTCCCTGTGTAACTTTGATACTATTGCTTTGGTTGGTCTGTACATTTTTGATTGTTAAATGGCTATAGCGAGTACTATCCAGTTGAACTTCTTTATTGAGGTTTATACGCAAGCCAGCCATAGTCAGCTGTGGCTGCGACAATACCGAAATTGATTTAAAAGAGCTTCTGTGTGCAATTATGACATTTTGCTGATCAGGTGAAAAAGACAAGTCTTGATAACTTGTATCTTCTAGTATTCGCAACCACTTATCTGATATTGGCTCCTGAGCTTTAACTACACCCACCCAGGAGTTTAAGATAATTAAACTAAAACATAGAATTGATAAGCAAAGCTTATTCATTTCGCAATGCCTTAATTGGATCTGTTGACAATATTTTACGGATTGGTAAATAACTACACATAGCTATGAATAAAAATAATGACACCAAAATAAATACAATGTGTAACCAACTTGGTTCATAACTCATATCTGGCAATGAACGAACATATGAAAAGCAAAAAAAGATCACTGAAAAGCCGAATATAAAACTTGCACCAACAGGAGAACTTAGCTCCTGCATCTCAGACAGTACCAACTTATCCCTATCAGCTCCCATCGCCATTTTCACACCCATATCATAACGCTTCATCCGCATCATATAATTAACAATGCCTAATATACCCGCCATCACCATAATAAGAGAAACAAGCGCAATAACCGCAGATAAAAATGCAGAAATAATATGCTTTTTACGTAAATCATCAAACTGTGTTTGTAATGAGTCCTGCTGCGCTAAATCTAAACGGGGATCGACCTCAAGAAGTTGTTGCAACATTTGTTTATCACTAAACTCAACATCAGGTTCAGTAGAGAGTAAATATGCATTTTGCCTGCTTCCTGCATACTGAAGAGGAAAATAAACCTCATCCACTTCATAATGCTGTGCGCCTGGAGTGTACGTATTTTCAACCACTCCAATCACTTCATGTAGATCACCCGTACTACTAAGCGCTATTTTTGTGCCAATTACAGAACTTTGTGGACTTGACTGAAACTTTCTAGCCAAACGCTCATTCAGTAAAACAGGGAAGTGTTTCGTTTCTTTATCTGTATGGTTAAAGTCAGCACCTGATATTTTTATACCCAGCTGTTCAAAATATCCAGTTTCTACACCCGTTCTGCGCGCAGACGAAATAACTTGATATTTATCGTCATACACTCTATCCATGTTAAGGGGATTAGGAATACGTGGCATCGATGTCTGCTTTACAGAAAGTACACCAGGTAATTGAGCTAATTTAGTGACAATGTCTCTGTTTGCAGCAACTCTTGCTGATTTAGTCTCAATTTCAGAAAAATTAACCACGACTGACCAGCGTGCATCCTTATTATCTACCCCTGTAGGCCTAAGAGCTTCATCAAGTGTAACTTTCAAGGTAGTAAAAGCCGCAACTAAGGTGACAACAGAAAACATAATTTGTAACCCAATAAGTAGATGCCCAGTGCCTTTACTAAATTGCTTACTAGTACCTTTACCGCTGGTTTGTAAATTAGACTTGAGGTTATCTTCTTTAACCCCTTTTAATTCCACTAAAGTCAGTACAGCAGCAATGACCAAAGTGCTAACAACTGCAAAAAGCAGTATATTAAAATTGAGTGACAAAGCATCCAGCCTAGGCAACATGCCTTGTGCAACCGTTTGAATCAAATTGAAACTTATTTGCGTCATAATAAGTGCAAGTACCACAGCACCGCCAACCACACTGCAACTATGAATAAAAACCTCTTTGAACAAAGCATGGCTGGATGCACCAAATGCATAAGAAATAGCCATTTGAAAGGAGCGAGACACTGAACGTGCTAATTGCATACTTGAGATGTTTACAAGTGTAATAAATGTAAGCAGCAAAGCCCCAGACACCAACATAATAATGATTTCACCGCTATCACCCCGAATAGCTTGAGGTAAGTTAATCAAGTTCGCGGAAAGTATGAATTGGCTAGCGACTTGTGGTGTATTGAGCTCAGCCGCTTGTTTCATTAAAGTAGCAATATTCTTTTTAGCAACATCAACTTGCTCTGTATTATTAAATCGCACTACCGCTTTTATTGCACCACCATAGCCAGGAAAATTACGTGGATTAAGTTGCTCATCCATATCTAATGGCACCCAAACTGCTTGATGAACATCTGTTAATTCAGGTAATACTAAGTGATCCGGCGTAACGCCTATAACGGTAAAGCTTCGACTATTTAAGCGAACTTGTTTCCCAATAATATCAGGGTCGCCGTGGTAGTGATTTTGCCAAGTTTGATAGCTCAATATAGCTGAAGGTTGTTTATTACCTATTTTTTCAGATTCATTAAAAAAACGCCCTAACAAAGGCTCAACTTGAAGTACGCTAAAAGTATTATGAGAAGCCATTAATACAGGTACTATTGGACGTGATTCTAAATCGTAAAGTTTATATTGAGACCATGGGAAATAAATCGCCATGTTTTTAAAGTTTTCATTGTTTTTTTGCAAATACAGTAAGTTCTGAGTGTTCGTTCCCCCCATTACTCGGTCTTGATATTCTAATGTCCCTTCAAGCCAAAACAGCTGTTCTACCTTTTGGTAAGGTAACTTTTCAAAAAACACCACATTTGTCAGGCTAAATACGCTAAACAGCACACTCAATGTTAACGACAAACTAACAATGATGGTAATATAATACTGTTTAGCTTTTTTAATACTCCTTAATTGCGCGCGATCTAACATGCTTGCTCCCTCAAAGGGTTCACGGAGGCTTCATGCGCAATACGACCATCTAATAAATTTATTTTCCGATCTGCCATATCTGCATATCTAGGATCATGAGTTACTAGGCAAATAGTCGCTCCTTGCTGATTGAGCTCTTTGAGGAGTTGCATAACAGCATCACCATTTTTTGTATCGAGATTACCCGTTGGCTCGTCGACCAATAAGATGCCAGAATCTGCCGCCAATGCTCTCGCAATAGATACCCTTTGTTGTTGACCGCCAGAAAGCTGACTTGGAAATAACTCTGCTTTGTCGGCCAAGCCAACTTTGTCTAAACATTCTCTGGCTCTGATATGGCGCTTACTGGTAGAGTCCCCTTTATATTTAAGAGGTAATGCTACGTTATCTAAAACAGTAAACTCATCAATTAGGTTAAAAGATTGAAAAACAATCCCTACACGACGGCTTCTTAAATTAGCTCTTTGTTTGGCATCCATGTCTGATACCTGCATACCATCTATGTAATACTCCCCCTTATCAGGTGTATCCAATAGCGCCATAATATTTAACAATGTCGACTTACCACAGCCAGAGGGCCCAGTGATAGATACATATTCGCCGTCATAAACTGAAAAACTGACCCCTTTTAAAATCGCTGTCGTTTTTTGTCCTGAAGAAAATGATTTTTCTATATTGTTAATTTTTAGTACTTCAGTGTTCATTTTCATTCCTTTAATTTTTTAAAACGATTTCATTAACTTCATCAGACAGGTCAAGTTTAGATATCACGATTCGATCTCCTGGCTTTACACCAGATACAACCTCGATCAATTTACCCGACACTTTACCAAATTGAATATCCACCCGCATGGCTCTATTATCAGAAACTAATTTAAATACACGAGCCACTTTGCTTTCATGAGCAAAACTCGGCTTAGTGATAAACTGTACCTGACTACGTGATTTGGCTAATATAGTGGCATCTACCATTTGTTTTGGCCTGATCCCCTCACTGAGATTTTCAGGCAGCTGAATATCAACCTGCACTGAACCATCGGCAACAACTGGGTCAACTCGCATAACTAGACCTGTCACTATGCCACGCCTAGAATCAATATCTGCTTGAGCACCAGGCTCAATTAAATGAGCCTGTAGCTGGGGTACTTTTACTTCTGCAATCAGCGGCGACATACTACCAACCAAAGCTAGCTCTCCACCTATTTCAACTGTTTGTCCTAGCTCTATCGGCAGCCTTTGCAATACACCAGCAATGCCAGCTTTTACTGATAGTGTTGCTAATTGCTCTTTAACCGCTTCAAACTCAGCTCTGGCTTGAGCGATTAACTCATCTTGAATAATGAGGTACTCGTTATGTACTTCTTTTAATTTGGCCAGCTTATTTTTTTCAAGCTCTACTCTTTCAAAAAACTGCTTAGCCTTAAGCTTACTGCGCGCAAATTGCATTCCAGATACCACGCCTGATTGCGCCAAATCTTGCTCAGCTTTAACTTGCAATGCGGCAATTTCAGCCTCAGCTCTTAACGATGCAAAATTTGACTCGTGATCTAACACTTCCCTTTGTTGCTCCAAATTAAGCTGACGCCGTTTAGTTTTTGTATTTTGTAAACGGGCTAAAGATTGCTTAAATTCAGCTTCTAGACTGGGATTTTTTAGCGTGAGAATAACGGTGTCAGGCATTACTTCTGCGCCCGGTTTTAATTTTATATCATCCACTATGGCACTACTGCTTGCAGTAATAAGTCGCTGATTAAGAGATTCTAAAGTACCATAACCATTAATTTGGATTGAAAAATCTCCCGATTGCACAGTGGCAATCTTAATATTATTGGCATTTATATTCTGTGCTGAGTCTGAGTAACCCACCTTCCAGCCACTGAGTATCAATACACCCGATATAGCAAATAGTAGGCTGTAAACCCACTTTGAAATATTACTTTTCATTTAATATGCCCTTTCTAATTTCTGTAACTTCATCCATTAACAACTTACAAATCCCTATTAACCAATTCCGCCAAATCGATAACACGATCTGCCACTGCAATGGTTTCTTGTCGGTGAGCAATACTAATTCGCGTAATTTTTTTGCTTTTTAGATAGGTATTCACCTGTTTTTCCGTATTTACATCCAAATGGCTTGTGGCTTCATCAAGGAAGAGTATTTTCGGCTCACTATAAAACGCCCTAGCAAGTAAAATTCGTTGCTTTTGTCCACCTGATAAATTGCTACCTAAGTCCCCAACTTGAGTATGCAGACCCATCGGCATCGCTTGAATTTCCTGCCAGATAAATGCTCCCTGAGCGGCCTCTTTTACTTTTTCAATATTAGGGGTAGGTTCAAAAAAGCTGATATTTTCAATGAGCGAACCATTAAATAACTGGTCGTTTTGCATCACGGATGCCGTCATTGATCGAAAATTACGTATTCCTATGGCCTTTATCGACTGACCATCAATAACATAGCTCCCCTGTTGAGGTTGAATTAACCCCATCATCAGTTTTAACAAGGTAGACTTACCCAGCCCAGAACGACCAGTAATCACCACCGACTCACCTGCCTTCACCTTAAAGCTCAGCCCCTGAAAGAGCCATGGTGCAGATGAACTGTAGCGAAAGTACAAATCTTGTACTTCTACTTTGCCACTCATGGCTATGCTATGTGATAAAACTCCACCGCTATCTTGTTCTTTTTCTTGCAAAACTATATCAGACATACGTCTTAAATAGGTTGTCGCTAATTTAAATTTAGAAAGATGTTCAACTAATGATTGCGCGCTGTCGGCAAACTGTTGGCGATATGCTAAAAAAGCTAAAAAAACGCCTAAACTCAAGCCCCCATCGATAATTGCCTGCGCACCAATTAAAATAATAAGTAAATACTCCACTTTGCTTAAAAAGTCTTTTGAAGTCATAGCTGCTATACTTATTTTTTCACGCTCAATGTTTGCATTAGTAGAATCAGCAAATAAATTCATCCACGTAGCAAGGCGATTACTTTCTTTGACATAGCATTTAATGGGCATAATGGCCCTAATTGTCTCAATAAAGTGCGAGTTTTCTTTTGCCTGCCGGGTAAGCACATGCTCAAGACATTCACTTTCCTTTGCGGTTAAAATAAACCGCACAGTATAAATAGTCACTAATGACAGCAATGAAATGAATGCCAAATCTGATTGGTAAGAAAACATCAAAAACAGCGTTGTCGCACCTAGTAGGCCATCGACTACAGCAGTTATAAATCCTCGGCTGATGATCCTTTGCACTTCATTAAAAGCTTCAAATCTCGACTTAATATCTCCTACGTGACGAGCCTCAAAAAAAGATAAGGGCAAATGCAATAGGTGCCTTTGTATATTTGCTTTGACCTGAAACCCCAGTGATTTATCTAAGTACATAATGGCAGCTGCTCGCAATACCTTACTCAACGTAGCGAGAAATGTGACTAATATAAAACCGCCAAAGAACCATAGTAGCAAGTCAGGTTGAGATTGGTTTACACCTTGATCAATTACCAAGCGAATATAATATGGAGAGATCAACAAAAAACCTTGTACCAACACTGCCACCAAAAAGATCTTCAGTAATGAATGTCCTAACCCTTCAACCTGTCCAATAAAGCTGCGTAAAGGCACTTTTAACCTTTCGTCTTTTATTTGAAAATCACTGTTTGGTGTAAGCTCGATAGCTATACCCGTAAAGGCGTCAGATACTTCATTCCAATCAACTTTGCGTTTACCTTTTGCTGGGTCATGGATGACAATACCTTTTCGATTAACCGAAGCTAAAGTAACAAAATGATTAAAGTTCCAATGTAAAACTGCCGGCGTTTTTAACTTACTGAGTTGACCCAAATCTAACTTTAATACTCGACCGGTCAAATTCAGATCATCCGCTACGGCTATCATTTGCTTGACCGTCATCCCTTGCATACCCGCTGGGTATTTATGCCGCATTGCAAGCATATTGGTTCTATGCCCATAATAACTAGCAACCATAGCAACACAGGTGATACCACACTCGGCGACTTCACTTTGTACATAACTGGGTAACTTATTTGAGCCAAACTCTAGATAGTCAGATAATTGCATGCTAATCACCTCAACAAGCTTAGTAAGTTCTTTGAATTCTCTTTCACCCTAAGGTAGGTTTGCGTTTGAGGTCTTAGCAACTCATAATTAATACTGCCTTCAAAGGCAATACCAACTTTAATACCTTTACCTTCAATATAATTACCAATTAAAGTGCTGATGACTCCAGCTTCTCTAATATCTTGATTCATAATTACCACTTTTTGACCCAGCTCAATATTTTTTCGCGGTTTTTCAGTTATCCAAAAATAGTAGGTTGCATTGCCATCGTTTGACTTATAGAGCACATAACCTAGTGGCTGATATGGACGAATGACTTTACCTGGCGTAGCAGCATGAAAATATAACCCTTGCATGCTGGTTAACAGTTGCTCTGCAATAACGGGTTCACCATTGTCATTAAAATACTTAAGACTCACCAGCGCTTGATTTCGATCCACATACACTTTGTCACCAGCCAGTTGTTGTAAAATAACGGCAGGTTTAGATGAAACAACTGGATTAAAGTTATCTGAGCTGACTTTTAATGAATAGTTTTGTTCACTTGAGAGCGGCCAATATGCCATCCCTGAAATACAAACCAAAGAAAACACCAGTAGATAAATAACAGCTTTACTTAACGTTTTTGGTTGCTCAATCACCGCGAGTCCAAACTCTTGGCTTTGATATTGTTGCCTAAGGGCTTCCTTACGAAAAAGCTTTAACGATGACATTGGCAATTAACCCAGTTTTTTAACTGGGATATCCCCAATTGTACTATTATTTTTCATGTATGAATGAGGGCAGCCCATTTGCCAGCTGTCTAGTGTTGAAAAGCCTTTAATCCAAGTGCCGTAATGTTGATTATTAATCGATAATGTACCATCCGGGTTAATCTTACCCACGTTATTGATATCATCCTTTAACGCAACAGTGCATTTATTTAAGTTTCCATTAGCCCTAATTGCTAAAGAGTTAGGCTTAGAGGCATAGCAAATATAATGCCCTACGCTTTTTTTATTAAGGTGATATTTTTTATTTAACTCAAAAACCAACTCAGCCGCACTTTTTTTAGCTATCAACTTGCTGATATTTGTTTGTTGTTGTTCGTTTCCACCCAAATTTTCAATCGCTTTAAAAAACAATTTAAACCGAGTGTCCTGCTGTAAATATTGCTCATATAAATCACAAAAACTTACAACACTTCCCTGATTCAAATCAGTTACATGAACTCTTAAGGTTATAGAAAAATCTAAGTCGGTTTTGGCGGCATCAATTAACCTTTGCCATATTTTTTTAAAACTTCCTCTACCATTTCGGGTAATTCGTGTTTGGTCATGTGACTCTTGGTCGCCATCAATTGAAATTTGAAATGAATTTTGATTCAATGAAACTAATTGAGTCAATGTTTTTATATCTAATAAAAGACCATTGGTAGTTAAATCTCCCTGAAGAATACAATTATGTTCTTCTGCCAATACCTTTGTATGTTTTGCAATATCAAAAATGATATTTTTAGCTAATAAAGGTTCACCACCAAACCAATTTAATAAAATTTTTTTTGACTTTGGCACTTTTGAAGAAATCAAAATCTTAGTTGCATTAACTAACCAATCAGGCATTTTTCCAATTTCAAAATCTTCATAACAATATACGCAACGAAAATTACACTGCTCTGTTGGAAACAAGATTAAATTAAAAAGCTCATTTGAAAGCGAGTTTACTAAAGCTGTTTTTCCAAAACCTTTAACTAATTCATCCATTTTTAACAACCCACCATCATCATTATATCTGGTTTAGTATCATCCAAACCAGATATAGGAAAATCAAAAACAAACATTAATTTTAACAAGCAACGTTAATTTCATTTATTTGACAACCATTATTGCCCTCTTCTTCAAGCTCTTCTGGGTTAACACCACCAGCTATTTCTGAAAGAAGCTCTTGACTTACTTCTACATCACCACTTTCACTAAGTACAATTTCATTTGAATCGATGTTTTCTAAAGTTTTTTTCATAATGTTCACCATATCTATTTAAGTTAAGTTTAAACCCTGATTAAACAGGACAACTAAATTTAAACAAATATCACCTTCTTTTTTAACTAGCAAAAGTATTAGGTATATAAAAATTAAAACAAAGGATTAAAAATAAGATATATAAAATATTTGATATCTAAAAACAATGGAATTAGCTAACCAGAAAAGCATTCTTATTTAATTTCATAGTCAACATCAATGTTCTCATCGCTTATTTCACAAATAATAGATTCTGGAGACAACATCCCCCCCACTACATCATCTAATTCATCTAACGAGGTAACTTCAAAAAAACCTTCGCTTGTTCTTACTGCGGCTATTTTTGTGAGTGAGTTTTCGTTTTTATTAACATGCATTGCTATCTCCTTATTATTGTGAGTATGAGCCACCTAGTTACTGCCAAATGTAGGTCTGTTCTATCTACTCTCTAAACAGTACGTGAATTACACACAAGTAACGATAAAATGAGCGAAACTTATTTGTGACCAATTTGCTACCAAATTATTTGATTAACTATCAATAAGTTGAAGTTTATTTATAAAACATGCTTCACTAAGAAAAATTATCATAAAACTTACTGCTATCTAAACAAGTTGAAACTATCCGAGCCCCCGCTGATTTATACGCCCCCTTGAAGCAGGTATTTTGCGATAGCTTGTTGACGATTAACGCTTTGTGTTTTTTCGATACAATTTGCAAGATGAAAGTTAACCGTTGCCTGTGAAATATTCAAAATCTGACTGATCTCCCACGATGTTTTACCCTCGCAAGCCCATTGAATGCATTCTCGCTCTCTCTTTGTCATCATGTTTACTCGGCTATTACTGGTACGTTTATATGCCTGATAAAGATACGGTGCAATAATAAGCCAAAACCAGCCTATTTTTTCAGCTACTTGATTTATACCTTGCTGTGCCTTGCGAGATAAATTTAGGACTACCGCCCCTATTTCATTACCCCCCCCTTAACGGGTACTAACAAGGTACTTTTATAAATCGCCAAATACTCAAAACTTGTACTTTCATCAATCTCTGGGGTTATATCAACCAGCATATTAGGCTTTATATTTAAGGTGCAGTAAGATTTAATACCATTCTCTTTGCTAAATTTTCCTATTAAAAAATCAGGAATCTGTCCCAGCATTTCTAGCTCATAACTGGTGGTGGTAATAGGCTTAAAAATAAGCATCCCACTCCAATTATAATTACTTTCATCAACCAGAGTTTCAAAAAACTGGCAAAGCTCTCTATTTGATTTAATTAGCTCTAACTGACGTACTAAGGATTCTATTTTTTTCATTTTATAAAAATTTCACATAATTTAGGAATGTGACGGCAAGAGCCACCTAGAGTATCAATATTAATGCCCTCACTGTGACCTAAAGCAGGAAAAAGCAAAACTACTGATAGGATTATTGGATTAATAACTTTAAAAACACATGGTAAATATTTTTTATTTTTAACTTTCATCGCTCATTTCTCTTTAATGTTTCGTATTTTAGAGATTTTTATCTATTGACGGTGTAACCAAAACGACCATGCAGTGACTTTTTTCATACAGTAATGAAACTAAATTATAACCTTCATTTATCTTATTAATTCAGCGTCTAAGAAAACTATTCTTTGGCAAAGCTCTTGCAACTCAAAAAGTGTAGCTGAGGTTAGTCGAATCAGGGCAGGATCACACTTCGTGAATAAACACTATTTATGCTCTAATACTATAAATTTCATTATCTTAAACTCACTATGTCATTCTTCTCACATTTAGAACTCGTTAAGGACTATCACTTACATATAAATCAGAGTCATAACTTAGCTGATGTGTTTATTCTCATTATTACAGCCGCTACATCGGGGTGTGAAAACTCGCAAAACATTGAATTACATAGTGAAATAAGCTTGATTTGTTAAGAGGGTTTCGTTCTTTAAAAAATGGCATTAAAGAATATGCCTATCAAATACATGAGTCACTAAGTGCGCAACTTATAGCACTATTTAAAGGCGTCGTTAGGCAGATAGTCAAACAACATACTAAAAGCAGGAGCTCAATAAGAAGTTCTTGTGTAAGAGCTTGTTATGATGATGCTTTTAGGGAAGAACTTTGGTTTGGTTAATATCTTTAACAAAGTGTGCTCGCGTCCTTTTAGTCGAACGATGATAGATATGTGATTTCGCTATCGACTTCAAAACCCCATTCATCATAGAAACAACGGGCTTGAATGAAAACTTTAACAATTGTTACGACAAAAAATACGTAAAAGGGCTGTTTTACGAACCGTGGTAGGCAAGCAGGTTACGCACATCGAGCAAGTCCGAGAAGACACTTCAGTCACAGGCACCCAGCGGTCATATTCAAAAAGTTACGCAACGTTGCTTAATTTAGAGAGAGGCGCACTTCGGTTTGAGTTTCCCCTCTAGTTAGTAACGCTTTTCATCTCCACTCAAATACTTTAATTATTTTGGTTTTTGGTACTTTTTTATTGGCAATTAGAACCTGAGTTCCCTCTGAATTAATACTGAAGCGAGGTGAAAACTCAGCACCATTGACTTTATTTGAGCTCATTGTCTTGGTCTTTATGTTAAACTTATTAAAAAAAGTATTCCTAAAATTAAACTTACTCCAATACAAAATAGAGTTGTGTACATACCAGCGTGTATTAATATCTAACGCTAACCGTACGTTTAATGGCTCACTCTTTTTAGATTGACTATCGTATCGATAAACATTGTCTTGCTCATCCACCAAAATAAAACCAGTATCCGTTTGACGCGCAGATTTATAACCAGAGATTATTACCTTATGGGTATTTGTGAGTATATCGAAAGACTTTACTTGCCAGCCCTGGCTCGTTTGATCACTATAGATAACTTGTTTAAAATCAGTCGAAAAAGCAATGTCTCCAGAAGGAGATTGCTCTTTATCCGTAAAATACAATATTTTGTTATTTTCTAAATTTAGCAATAATGGCACCCCTCCCATCTTAAATAAAATCCATTTACCATTAGCAGTAGCTTGATACAACTCAATTCTTTGTTGAGTTCTAAGGTGAGTTATACTTTTATCACCTTTAACCGAGCTTATGATGTAATTCTCTCCCTGTTTTTTTAAAATAAGTTTATCATTGGCTTCACCAATGTATATAGCTTGCAATGTATCAAAATCAGTCGCAAAAAAACGCCTTACCTCAAGACTAAATTCAGGTAAATCAACTTCATGAAACAAGCTTGTTCTTGATGGGTTTGTCAAAAGTATAAGCGCCCCATTACTTTGCAAACGAAAAGCGTGATTACCATGGAAAAATTTCACCATTTAAAACGTTTTTTTGGCCATCTCTAATATCCATTAAAAACATTTTTTCCTCATCCATCACTAGTAACCGACTAACATCCAGCCACTGTATGCCATAAATAGGCGTATCATGGTAAAAGCGCTTATTCACACTGGGCGTTACTAAATCACGAATAGAAATTTGTTGCTCACCAAATTTACCCTGAAAAGTTACATACGCTAATTTTTGATTATCAGGTGACACACTAGTCACATAATCATGAAAATCTTTTTGAATTGGATTTGTTACCTCTTGAGTAGATTTTTCTTTAAAATCATAAAAGTACAACTTCTCATTGTTACCTTTATTTTTCACTGCATTAAAATAAAGGCCGGAGTTATCCGGTGCCACATTAAGAACAAAAGTCATATAATAACCCGAAACGATGCTTTCTGCCTTGGGTTGATCACTATCATCAGCTAATGGTATCCGCTTAATTGAGGAGTTGCCTATTCTAAAGTCACTAAAAAAAACATTCTTATTATCAAGTGATAACGCAACCTGAAGGGCATGGTTTTCTCCTACTGATAATTGCCGCACTTTGCCACTTAATAAGTCAGCTAAAAAAACCTGAGCTCCGGGCATGCCTGTCATACGAGCGTTAAAAACCAATAAGGCACCATCTTGACTCACATCAATGTCCATTTTTTCACCGGGAAAATCTAAAACCACTTGTGAGTTGGCAATATTCCGCTTTGGTAAATAACTAATTAAATAGTAAGACAGGAGCGAAGCAGACAAAAATAGGCACGTAATAATTAAATACTTTCTCTTTACTAAAGCAGCAGAAAATGTGCGCCGTTTAAAAGAAAACGTGTTATTTTTTTTACTCTCAAGTGTTGAACGGTCTACATGGGGGGTAAATGAGCAGCAGTATGCGTGTTTAGTTTTTCTTCAGGTGGCTTTAAAGCTAAGCTTTTAGATTTTATATCTAAATTAATCACTTGAATATCATGAATAAATTTATATCCACGTTTAGATACAGACTTGATATAAGAAGACTCTTTAACATCATCTCCCAATAGCACTCGTAGTTTACTAATTGCTCTGCGAACAGCTGCATCACTAACCACGCGCCCATGCCAAATTTGATCGTGTAATTCTTGTAATTGAATATAGCGATCATTATTTTCACAAAAGTAAACCAATACATCGAATACCTTTGGTTCAATAATTATCTCACAGTCATTCTTATATAGCGCTTTTTGTTTGACCGATAAAACAAATAAACCAAATTGATATGCTGTGACTTTGTCACTACAGCTTGCTGTGGCATCAAACATACCGAATCTTAGACTCCATTAGCCAAAATCATCCCTAAAACAGATACGCAGCACCTTAACAAAAAATAACATTAAAGGATAATATTTTTACAACTAATAAATCTTATAGGTTAAAAACTCTAGCCTTGTCGAGCCGTTCAACCTTGATGTATACCTTTTTCTAAATAGCAGCATGCTTTTAACCACAGTATTTAATTGAAAGCTTCTGATACCAGTTTTTGAAATATTGACCAATTCTAGTGCGTGTTGATCTTTGAGTTAAACATCTCATGAACTTCGTTATACCAATCTGCAATAATACTCAATTATTTTAAGGGACTAAACCTAACGCTAGCTGCGTTAAAAATTTATTTTTTAAAAAACGGAATAACAAAATTACCGTCTGCCTATATGAACATAGCTACCTAGGCTGTAGCAAGGTGTAAGAGCATGGCTATCACCAAGGCTTCATTGCCTCATAATAGATAAGCTTAATTGTGCGCATTGGTATTACAAATTGCTTATGTTGAATAACAAAAATAAAAAAGGGCTTGTATAAACAAGCCCTTAATAATTTTAATCTACAATTTTTATTTATGTATTCCTAAAATGGTAGTTAACACAACAAAACAATAACACATTGTTTTCATTGGGCTAATCAGTTCTTTTTGTTGCTTTTGTAAAGTTAACATTAGAAACAATCCATATTTAACTAGAATACCTCTTTCCTAACTTTACATTTTATCTCAACTACACAATTGAAACCAAGCTATCAAACATATGTACTAAAATTTAACTTTTAAAGACGTAATGTTGTTTATATACTAGTTGTTACACCTTCGATAAGTTAAACCCCCACTCCTGTACTTTCTAGCATGAGTTAGCCAAAATCAAAGTTAATAGCGCTAGCTTTTTCTACGGCTCTAGTCTCTGTTAAATGATCATCAATTAAACGGGCGTCTTGCCTCTTAAACTCTTCTAAGTTTGCATAGCATTGCATCCCACCGTTTTGTAGGACAGACGATAATGTGCCTTTGGACCAATCCTTTTGATTACCAATAACAAGTAGATGATGTTGAGCACGTGTGACGGCAACGTTTAATAAATTTGGCTTGCTATTTACCCACGTAATGCCTCCTTGTTTGTTGCGAATATTGGAAGCTGATGTGCATAGAATAACAGTGGATGCCTCTTTACCTTGAAACGTATGAACGGTTCCAATGTTATGCTCAGAGAAAGACTCTACATCTAATCCAGCTTTATCGGCACCAAAAGCACTTTGCATCCAACTGTGATTAAAAGAGTCATTACAAGCTGCTTTCCACTGAAGTTTCAGCTCGCGCCTCATAATCGAAAAAGGTGTAATAATATAAACCCCACCTTGAACCATATCAGGATGCTCTTCTACTAAAAATTTCACTAAATCTAGAGCAGTACTCACCTCAAGCGAATTTGCATACCCAGCTTTTTTTATATCTTCTGCATCTTCATTAACGTTGATCCAACCACTTTGAATCGCGTTCCAGCCAAATGGCTTGCTAGCCAAAACCATTTTATCATCATAAGCAATCCTATTTGCTATCGAGAACATTGGTTCCGTGCAGCGTCGATGTACAAGCAGTGGAATCCCAACTTTTCGCTCCCCAATTTTTGCTATGTATTTTCCAGCTTTATCAGCAATTGATTGGGCAGAATTAGAACTAATTAAATAATCGTCCCCCCAGCAATGATTACCATCTTCTTTTGATATGGGAAAAAAGTCTTCAGCAATTGCTAAATCAACTGACGAAGGCATAGTTACAACTGGTTCCAATTGTATGGGATCTCCGACGAAAATTGCCTGTCGACTTCTTTGTAACAACCCAGCAACGTGATAATTTACGGCCTGACCGGACTCATCAAACATTACCAACCCGAATCCTTCCTTTTTTTGCATTAGCTTAAATTGATTTTCAACCGATGATAACGACGTGCTGACCACTGGAAAAAACAAAAACAAAATAGACCATAGTTGCTGATGCTCAGGAGTGCTCTCATTTGTTTCAAGGTACCCATCAATTAGCTCATCGAGTTTGTCCCAATGCTTAGAAAGTTGACTTGCAGTACACTCTAGTATCGCTTCGTTTAAAGCTAATGCCGCTATAAACAACTGGCTTCTGCGCCCATTGAGTTCAGAGCTACCCAAGGGAGAAGATAATTGAAGTCGTTTTTCCGCCTCTTTTTCTGATTCTTTGCCAATTGGTGAATAAAACCGTGTACCTACTAAGTGCTTATTTTGATCCAATTTAAATTCTTGGTTGTCTTTCGTTAATACTTTTGAAACTCTAGCTAGCTTTTCATTAAAGTTTTTTTGGGCAATATCTAAATTTTTTGTCAAATGCTTGCTATAAAGCTTTTTACCAAACCACTGTTTTTTAAAAGCTTCCAATGCTTCTATCGATAACTTCCATTGTTGCTCATTCAGCCCTTTCCAGCTTGCAGAGAATTGCTCAACAGTTAGTTCATTGCTCTGGACTTTTTGCAGCGCTGAAGAAAATGGTTTAAAAAACTCTTGGTACTTCTGATTTGCATGGCACTCTTGTAAGTCTCCAATTATTAGTGATATTTTTTTATTATTTTTCCAATCACTGACAAACTGATTAAAAACTTCATCAGCTTTTTCGGGTCCTTTTTTCTTTAGCAAGTTAACGAGAAATTGAAGCTGTAAATAATCCTTAATATTTCGAAAATGATCTTTCAATTTAGATAATTGCTCTTTGAAAGAACGACGATTGCTAGAGTTTCCTAATACCGCACAAAACAATCCCCAATCACCTTCCGGAGCGATACTTTGAAAGTGCTTTATTGTGTCACTATATTGTTCTGGTAACTTACTTAATGATGGTAGCTCTTTTGATATATTTTCAACCGCTTTGTTGTTGCTTGATGCAACAACCATACTGTATTGCATAATTGTAGCGATGCTTTCGCTATCAGAAAGCCACTCTTCTTTTTTGCAAAGTTCACTAAGGTTTTTAGTACGGGTAACAAATCTATCTGCGATTACATCTTTTAGTAATGTGGTTTTCCCTGTTCCCGGTGGACCATTTACAGCCACAATTGGGTTTTCTGAAAAATCTATAGATACATTAACAGCAACCGATTGAAGTAAACTGAGACCATAATCTGGGTTTTCTGGCCAGCGACCTTTAATCAGTTTATTGGTCAGTGGCCAAAACAACTCACCTTGATTAACAGCATTGCCAATTTCAGTTTGTTTTTTTCTACCGAGCAGATAGGCTTGCAATGGCTTAGATAAACCACGAACACCTTTCTTCCCAACTAAAGATATAGCTCGCTCAAGATCATCAACAAAAAATGGACCTAGCTGTTGATTTTCATTGCCTTCTGGATAGTAGCAGTAGCGCCAACGGAAGGTCACCGCCCCACTTTTTAACTCACTAGGCTGATCCAATTTATCAGCAAATCGGCTTTCAATTGGCTGGCACTGATTCAGCATAAATTTTCTTGCACCTTCATCAGGCCAAAATTGTTCTGCTATCTTTCTATTAAGATGTATTATCTTTTTCTGAAGCTCTTCTGTATCTAGTCCGTTACCTTCATCTTCTGGACTTAGTTCTTTATGAAGCATGGACTCAATTTCTTTCATCCTTGCTTCTACCCAATCAGATAGACTCATCGAATCAGGAATTGAACTACGACAACGTCGATATAGTGTCCTAATTGTCGCCAAGTTGATTACAAGATCTTCAGCATCTTCTGAACGCGTCCATTTGATTTGATTTGTTTCATTGTCCCATTTAGGTATTAAAGCTTGTGCGACTAAATAAGTTCTCGGTGTTATGTAATTTGGATGTTTTTCATCGCTTTTAGCTATATATCCAGCTATATGGCACTGAAACATAACGAATAAGCGGCTATCTTTATTAAATTTTAACTTGCCTGCATGAATTTTTTTGGGAGCTTGCAGCCCCCATGAATTAGAAAAATCATCAGCAGGTTCGCTAATAAGTTGCTTTTTATAATCCATTGGACATTCAGGTAAGTCGAACAATTCTGTATCTAACCAGTAATTCAAAATGCGTTCACAACGCAATTTATCTTTCAACTCATGCTCTTGGTTATTTGTTACTTTTGAGGTTACCCGATTCTTAGAAGTAGTATCTCTCTGTACTACACTATTTATAATAGTGGAGGTTTCTGCGAGTATCTCTTTTTTTCTACCAAATAATGCTGTTAATACGCTTTTAAGAATCCCTTTCATACTACTTTCCTACTTTAATTTTTCTGGACCTGATCAAATGTTCACTAAGGTAATAAGCCCTTGCAGAACCAGTTTCAACAATACCTGTCAGCAAGAGTAAGCAAATATCGTACATTTTACGGCTAAGCATACCTCTATTCTCTATCTGCAAATATCGTCCAACCGACATTTCTAAATAAAAAGCTGTGTTTATTTGCTTAGCTATCAATTGTGGATTAGCAGAAAACTTTTCCGCTAACACCTGAATACCTTTGTCAAAAAAGACATCGTGGAAGTTGTAAATTAAGGAGGATAGGGCTTCAAATACATGACTGTTATTAGAAGATTTTTTTGCAAAGTCTAACAAATAACTAGCTCCCCGATTCATGTCCTTTTCTTCATTTTCATGCCCTTGCCAAGGGCAGTCTGCGTACAACATTCCACGAAGTAATATATTTAAATCATTCTGTAAACCCATGTACCTATCATTTACATCATTCAAGGCAATCTTATGTGCTTCTGGCGCAAGTAAAGACCATAGTGACCATATGGCATCGTAATCATCTTCTTTTTCCACAGCGACATGATATGACAATGTTAACGAATAAATAAAGCTCGGTGCTTTTGGACACCCCAAGACCAATAACTCTTTAAAGGGCATAAAATTATTATTTCTTGAATAAATAACATGCTCAGAAAGGCAATCTTGCATCTGTTTTTTTATGTCATGATTTATTTTTTCATCACCACTTGAACGATGATTTTGATATTCAGTATCAAATACAAAACTCACTAACCTGTTAACCAACTGAATCTGAATATCATCCGTAGTACAATATGGAACCATTAACATTGGTAAATGAAGAAACCATGAACAGTGGCTTTCCAAAGAAATATCGTTAACAGAAAGCTTAAATTTTCCATCAACTAATTCATTGCGAAATGTTGTTATAAGAGCATTCCATTTTTCGATAGCTGCTTGCAACTCATCACCTTGTAGATGATAAAACCTACGTACCATACTATCTTCTCTTCGTAACCTAGCATACTCAACTATTCCACCTATACAACGGGATGCTAATTCAGCGTCTCTTGACCAAAGAAATTCCCTTACGCCCTTAGCAGCATAAGCACTAACATTAAGGTTCTCATGTGTTAACGCTGTGGCCAAAGCAAACTTCAAATGCTCTTCTTGTTCTGAACCTAGCTCTAAATCAAATAATTTAGGCAGAACAAATGCACACGCCCCAGAGCCATAATAATCAGTCTTATCATGGGCTGTTGTTCCATCCATATTATCTGCGTGCATAAATATTGACTCTAGGATAACTCCTAGGCACCACTCTTTATCTCCATCACTTAAGTTCAAAAGGTCATCTCTAACACAAACAGCAGCAACAGTTGTGATTGTACCAACCGCCATATCGGCAAAGCTGTGAATTTCACCTTTTTGAAAGGAAATAAGTAATTCTTTTGCTGCTATTATTGCATCTTGATATGAAGAGAAATATTTTTCTTCGAGTAATTTCTCTTCGAATAATTTTCGTCCCCATAAATTTAAACTAGTTACGGTGTTATCAATTGCATGTTTTTCATTAAACTCTTGTTGATCTTGCTTTAAATCTGCCGGAAGGTCAGGCGAGCTTTGAAGCAATATTCGATCATTATCTTTGTCTTCAACAGCCTCCCAAGTCCTTGTATCAACTCGGTGTACCATATACCGAAGGTTTTTTTCATTACGAGCCGTCGCTTCACTTGTCAAATCATCGACAATTTTTAAAGCGTCATCCCTTAGGTCATTTACGAACTGAAGCCTTGTTAATAAGGTTTCTAATGACTCTTTTCTCCATGGTCTAAGTGCAGCTTCTCTTCTCTCTTCTATGTAGATTTTCGACAATACATCTCTATCAAGGCCAAAGAAATGCATTTCATTTCCGCCCATTTCTTGCGTCATTCGAATCAAATCTAAATGATATAAATCAGCAGTTTTCAGTAAAGGTAATGCTGCTTTCCCTACTTTATTAGGGAATCCTGTAGCCACCGAAGATAAAACAGATGTAGGCATTACAGAGTTACTCTTTCTCAGCAAGTAATCATAAATCCATTCTATTTCATTGTTCTCGCGACTCTTATCAATATATTCAACTAACCAATTCTCCAGTGCCATAAGCCCGCACTGTAGCAGGTAAGGCAACGTAGACTGTCCTCGATAGCCTTTCCAAAGGTGAGGTGACGCATACTGCTTAACTATTGTGCCATCATAGAGTGTTATATCTACTTGCTTTACGACTGTTTCATAGGCATAAATAGTGTCTTCTTCATTATCATAAGGTTTAGCAAATTCAGATTCCGAATATTTTTGTGCCGTTAGATTGCATAGCTTGATAATAAAATCTAACGCTAGTCTAGGTTTTGACTGGAGAAGATACTTAAAAGGTCCTTTAGAACCACTTGCAGGAAAAAAATCTCGTTCTTTATCTAAACCAAAAGATTCTTCAACATCTATTCGGCTATAAGAACCGTAACCAAATTCATCTTTTTCTGGTTTTTGCAATAACCATTCGTGCAATGAAAGTTTAACAACAAAGTCAGGGTTACGTTTACACAACATAGGTACATTAGTGCCTACAAGGGCCAAACTCGTCAGCTCGTCAACATAGCTTAATCTTCTTGGCTTTACCTTGGATATGAAAACATCCTGCTCCATTAATTCATCAAATTTTTCTTTAACTGCTGTTGAAACTTTTAATAGAGCATTAAGTATCTTTTTTCGTCGCCCTTCATCACGATAAAAATCTTTAACCTGTTCAAGCAGCCATATACTCAACAAGCCAACTTTGTGAGACGCTTTTGGCAGATCATCATATATATTAATGAGACCACACCATTCATTTATCACCTCAACAACTTGATTATTCATAGAGTTGCTCAAATCGTGCTTAACTTCATAAATAAAATTAAACAGTGCTTCCCAACCATTACCATAGGGTTGCAAAAACAAAGGCTTTAACATCCCTGATTTTTCATCTTTAATCAGTAAATCGTTATATAGTGAGTTTGGTCTTTGGCAGGTTATTCTGAGAATAAAACAAAAGCGGATCAGTAACGCACAATCATCTTTTACAAGTTGAGACTTTAGAGAGTAGAGAAAGCCTTCTGGCGAGCAATGTTGCATGATCGCTGCAATAGCCTCATCCTTCCAGTAACTTTCTATACCATCCGTGGTTAATACTTCTTCAACAAATTCATTAATTGCATCATCAGATTTTAATTTCCTATATAGCCATAACCTAAAGGCCCTACTGATTGCTGGTTCATTACCAATAGTTAATAAAAAATTAACTAAGTCATGTGAATTTTCAACGTATTCACTCTCAATGTATTCTTCTAATGCCCAATCCTCTAATACATCGTGCATTGGACTGATAGTGGCAGACCTCTGGTCACGGTGAATTAAATGATCTTCTTCCAATTTCGCAACGACTTCAGGATCAAACTCACGAGCTCTGATACCAAACAGCATTTTTTCCGCACGTTGTTTTGCAATATTAATGAAAGTTGTCCTTCGTTTATCCGGCATTCCTGATTTTCTATCTGTCTCTTTTGAAATCACTGTTGCCCAAACAGTATTTCTAAAATCGACTTCAGTATCACCAGATTTAAATTGTGCGCCATTTCCAATGGCTCTTACTGCAATCTCAATAAAAAATGGTACTTTAAGTAATTCAGCTAACGAATCATTAGATATTAGCTCTGTTAGCTCAGGAATATGCTCACAGACTTGGATAACTTGATCCGTAGTAAGCCCCTCTATATTTACACTGTCAAACTGGATAGCACTAGGTTGAAGATAATTAAAAGTAAGTTGTTGATATGCATAATCACGGCCCGTAGCAATAATAGTCCAACCCGCTTGTCTTTTTATGTATTGAAGTAAATCCACAAATGCATCTTGATAATTTAGCTCTAAAACTTTTTCTAGAGATTCAATAACAAGTATTTTTTCTTTAAGTAACGAGAAGTACCCTTCAATCTGCACTAACGTGGAATTCATTCCGATAGATGTAAATACATCGTTAAGATGACTTTTATCTAAGTCTTCAGCTCTTAAATAGAAAACAGGAACATCTTTACCTTTCGTTGAGATAAAGTCTTTGACAACTCCAGATTTGCCAACACCTCTAGCACCAGTAACAAAAAGAAAGTCATTAACCTCGTACAGCACAGATATTTCTGCAATCTGCTCAACCCTTTCTATATGAAAACCATTAATAGTGTTCGATATTCCATCAAATATATGGTCGCCACGCTCTTTAAGTTTTAAGAAATCATTTTCAAAACTTACTCTACTTGACGACCCAAATAGTAATTTAACTTCTTTGGGGGCATTATCTTGAGTTAGAACCCCTGCATTCTGGTTAATCTCTTGCACACAAGTAACCAACTTAGCTAAAACTAGGGATGGTGATTCATCTGTATAACATTGAATTAAAGAGCACAGTAAGTTTGCGACAACTGAATATTTAGCATCTAAATCTAAAGAAATAACCTGAAATATCTTTAAGAAACGCCATAATTCATCATCAGTAATAGCATTCCCTTCGTTAGCGTTAGTTAGTTGTGTCCTAAATATATCTATTCTTTTAATCTTCGCGTCACTGGTAAAGCCTTTGGTTTTTGATTTTTTTATAAAGTCAGCAGAGTCTGATGAATACTTAGCCCACTCAAGTATTGGAAGGGTATTATTAACATCTAACTTGGGTAACACTCCTGTAATCAGTGCTATCGAATCATTTTCAATACTAAAATCGGTGCTATTAAAATCTTTCCATGCACTGTTAATAACTTCCGCAAACATTGAATCAATAGATTCACTTATAGTTATTTCATGCTTAATCTGCGCATAAAGCTTACTTTCGTTATTATTTCTATCTGTCGCAACTAGAACAAAATCATCAGTATTTATACCTTCATATTTGTTCTGAAACTTCAGTTTTTTGCCTTTCATATTTTGTGATAAACAAGGCATACAAGATTTTGTTAACAGTGAGAGGGCAAAAGCGGCTTGAACCCTTGTTTCAAAATTGACACCACCTCCTCCAGTAGAAAATGGATTGCTTTGTTTCTTTAACTCCGAACTCATTTTAAACTCTCCCTGAAGGTGGAATATCCTTGTCGAACGGCCTTAATATATTTGAAGTTTCTCGTTCCTTTGGCACAATAGCATTGGCATTTACATCTCGATCAATAGTACTAACCTGCATTCCTTTTTGTCTTATGTGGAAAGCAATTCTCTGCCATCGTTTTTTCCAGTTAATTTCTTTACGTTTAAATTCTTCAACTTCTTTTTTTAGGCGTTCAATTTCACAAATTAATTGTTCGTTCTCTTTATCTGTTTGCTCTTTCGATTTAACTAAACCACCTGACAATGCATGTTTAGCATTGTCATATGCCGCTTTTATCTCAGATTTAGCTTGTAATGACTGCCTAGAAAAGCCAAACCTTTCTTCCAAAATAGACCACGTCAGTTTTGAACCTAAATGTCCTAATGCCCAACGGTCTAAATCTGCAATAATACCTTTAATATCGGTATCACTCATTCTTCGAAATCGCTTATTTGTCACCAGCTAACTCCTCAAGGTATTCTTTAGGATCAAAATTAACCACCCCATTATCATTAAGTTGGGCTTTCAGCGTTTTAATTTTCTTATCGTTGTGCGCAAGCCAATCACTGCTTTTTTTAGGCTTTTTAGCCTTCAAGCGTTCCCCTGCCGTTTCCCTCGCTAAACTTGTTAGAGTTAGCTGTCTCTTTTGCTCTTCTAACCGACCTTTATCATCCTTAGCCCATACATAGTCGTCACAATCAGCTGAACACTGTAAATGACGTTCACATGGTGTCTGAGAGAAGTTATGTACGCATATTCCAGTACCAACGTCATGAACAGCTTGTACACGAGCTTTTAGGACTGCATCTTGAACTGTGATCGGAACAGCTTTAACTTGATCTGCAAGCTTTCCACCTACTCGGCCGCGTTTTATATCTTCTCTTAACATTAACGCTCGTTTTTCACGGCTAGTATGCTGATAAGCTTTGGTATCTTTCGGATTTGAACGGTTAAACCATTCGGTTTGAAGAAGGTCGCTTAAGCCACCTTCATCCAGAAGAGTGTTCAATGTGTGTCTAAAATGATGACTGGTGAAATCGACCTCTATACTTGATGATGCATATTCTTCTGCTAACTTAGGGAAATAGCGCAGAAAAGTAGTCAACATAGAATGTGTACATTGCGTCGCTATCCAATGAGAATAACTTCCGCTAGAGAGTCCTTGATGCTTTACCAACATTAGGTCCTTAATAAAATATTCATTGCCATTTTGATCTATATGAATTGGCACCATCAACTCACTTGCATAATCTTTTTCGCAGTACTCCTTTATTCCTTGCTTTAAAGTATAAAAGGGCTGCCGGGATGCAATTTTTCCTTCTATTGTCAGTTTCTGTGTGTCCTTGACGGCAAAACCATTTTCTCTTATCCAGCCATTAACACCTAGCACTGTAGGTGATATGCCTAAAGCTTCGAGATCCGATTTATATAATTTTTGGTCTTCAGTAAGTTTGTTTAAAAATCTAATATCTGCGCCATTAACTCGAAACATTTCAGCAGCAGTATCACGAGCAGCTAGGCAGTGTTTGTTGAGTTCTTCCATTACTTCGCGAACTATCGGTAGTACGTCACTTGGCATATATAACTTACGTCTAGGCGTAAATGTATCGCCTTGTGAGATCTTTCTCGGAAAATATTCAATATATTCTCGACCGTCAAAATCCGTTTTGATTTTTTGATGCGGTAAAAGTGCAATTTCACTAAAGCGCCTTCCCAAACAAGCTAAGAAAGTCAGTAATAATACGTAGAATCGATACTTATGGTCTTTTGGAACTTTTTGGTACAGCTCACCCAAAACTTTAAATACGGCTGGCTCTATTAATTTGTCGCTTTTAGTTTCGGTTGTTTCAGGATCATCTAATCTTTTATGACCGATCCCTCCAGTGCTTTCAGGACGCTTCATTTTAGCGTATTTGTATTTAAAAACTATTCGACACAGCCCATTGGCATCACAATGCCCTGCTATTTCGGCTATGGCTTTGTGGAGATTATATGCAGTGCTATCAATGTAATGCTTGGAAATGTCATTACAAGCTTGATCAAGCGATTCAGGAGATAATGTTTGAAGATCTTGGTTTAGCGAATTTGCCGAATAGGATATGTAGCCTAGGGCGATTATAAAATTTCTTTGATTTGGTGCTGATTGGTGTTTGCGATGAAACCTCAAGATAAACAATGCTTTTGCTAGATCAGCCCATTTACCAGTGATAGTGCGCCCACCTAATGCTGGTGAATATATAAAATTAAATGATGATGATTTAGTATTTTTTCCTGTTAGCTTAGTTAGCCTTCCAGCTGTTACTTTCCAAGTGTCATCTTTCCAAGTTATTGCATTAAACCCCTCTAACTCCAATATTTTTGCTTTTAAAATTAATATATTAAAGTTTTCATTGCGGTCTTGTCCAAGGCGATCAATGAAAGCAATTACTTTATTTTTTCTTTTTGAACGCCCATCAGCCATTACTGCGCCTCCGAACATAACTCAGTTACTTGAGCGACTGCGGTAATTACGTCATCTAACTGGACTCCTAAGCGTGAATTCTCATACTTTTCGAGCCTTTTTTCTCTGTTTTGCAGTAAGCATTCGAGTACGTATTCATGGTCAGCATGTCGATATGGTTGAAATTTAGGGCATAAATAACATGAATAAGGTGGGTCTAAATGACATAGCTTGCCTTCGCCACAAACGCCAATTTCAGCTTGTTCTTTGGGGTTTTCATCATCAACGAAAGCAATGTGCTTGTCAACACGGTTGCCATTGACTGCCTCTTCATCACTATCTATTACTCGCCCTTTAAAAAACTGCAAATAACGTGATAGCCCTTTCGCTGCGGCTTTATCTAAATGTTCGACAATCTTTCCTGCCATTTCAAAATAAACGAGAACGTGTTGGGTATCCGTATGATCCAATATTCTAGCTAGCTCTTTTTTGCTAATGCCTTCTGAGGCTAATCCTACGGCTAGTGTATACCTCAATCGTCGAGTATTTATTTGTAACAGGCTTTTTGTAATAGGAGATATAATTTTATGCCTTGTAACAAATCCCTTCAATAAAGTTGTTATATCAGCGCTAGTTACACTGTACGCATTCTCAAAGTCTTTGGATGCTAAAGCTGCACTGTTACCTTTTTGATTCAAAAACAGTGGCCTAGGGTTTGAAATAGCCTTGCCGTTGACTCTCAACATTACGTTAGTTGAGGAGTTCTTTTGGATTAACTCCGTTATGTAATTACCGTACAAAGGTTCAAGGTATTCATCTAAAAAATCGTCTCGCGGACTTAGCTGCCTTTTTTTGATTCTTGGCATTTTCAAGATAAAGCAACGCCCATTAGATTCAGGAGTTAAATCAATAAAGTCTTCTTCACGTAAATACGTGAGATTTGCAGGATTTCGACCAAAGGCGATTGATAATGCAACCGCTACTTTTTGTTGTAAGTGTTCTAACTCTTGGCTTGCATCATTTTTCAGCGCAGCTATGAGAAGAGGCAATTCGAGTGAACTATGAAGTGGCCCTTTATCAGGATCTTCCATTCTGACCGCTTCACCTTTTGGATTACTTGGAATACTCATGCCCTCAAGTTCTAATGCATAAGCAGGGCTAAAGCCAAGCTCCGGATAATTCTCCGCACAATAAATGTACCATTGTATTGGTCTATAAAGTGCCCAAAGACGGTGCTTTTTTCTTGCGCTTGAAATAGACGACTCTATTAAAGATATTAGCCTATCTTGTAAGGTGCTTTCTGCTGATTGAAGTAGCAAAGTATCATGACGAAGAAATTCTCTCCATACATCCTGAAAAGCAGCATAACCTGCATGCGTTGAAACTCGCTCAATACGGTCTTTAATATAGAATTTAAGACCCCACCGAACTCCATCTAACACTATCTTTGAAAAATCGAGTGTCGAATTACCCCTTATAGAATAGGGTAAATCCCATACATCCGTTGATGAATTTAAGGATAATCCTTCCCGAGTTAATATAGTTGAAGAGATTCCTTGCCAACCCTGAGAGCTTATAAGTTCTTGCATATTTAACTTTCTCACCAAGGTATATCCTCCATTATTAAATCACGCTGATATTTTTGTAAGGCTACTTTAGCCTGTTCTTCAACTTCTTGAGCAATGTAGACATCTTGTGACGATAAACTACTATCGCCCCGAAGATACGCCAATGCTTGCTTTCGCTTATCTTCATCCATACCAGAATAGCGAAGAGTTCTTTCCATTTGTGACGAAAAACTATGCCTCAAAGCCTTTGCCGTTAAATGAGAAGGAAGATCATTTGAATATTTCTTACGTAATAATTGAAAAAACTGAGTAATAGATGATTGAGATAAAGGCTCTCCGTCATCGCTTAATATTAGATAATCAGATTCTTGCTCTGACTTTTCTTCCAGTACATCTCTCCATTCAGTTATATAAATATCTATGCTTTTAGCGAAGTTAGGATCTTCAATTGGTAGAATACGCCCATTACGTTTTATTTGTGGTCTTGGCTTTCTCGTATCCTGCGGATCAGGCGGTCTTCGCTCCACTCGAATAGATGATATAGCTCCAATGGTAATATCCTCAACTCTTAAGCTTAGCAACTCACCGGGTCTTAAACCGTAATAGAGCATTATCGACGTAAGTATGTAGTTACGATATTTCACAGCAGGATCTCTGCCAAATGCTTGTATATTGTCTGGGTTCAATATCGTTAGTAAGAAATCAATTTCTCTACCATCTAAACCTTTGCTTTGTGATCTATTAGTTGGAGGGGCATTTATGAATGAAGTCTCTAAGAACCCTAGTAATCTTTGCTTATTAGCAAGGGTTTGTTCGTATAAACTAGATGAAAAAGGAATTGCTCCCATAACAACATCAATATACCAAGACAGGAATTGCCTTACTGTTGTTAACCTTTGATTGAAAGTGTTAGGTGTAACAATTATTTTTTTTACCTTTCTGCGTTTTTCATGATCCCGCTTTAAATACTCAACCAATCCACCTTTAATCTCAGCTTCATTAAAAAATCTCTTACTTGTAATGCGTAGTTCTAGATCAATGCTCTCATTTTCAAGCCAAAGGTAAAGAACAGATAACTCTCGAAGATTACGAACAAGTGTGTTTGGGCTTAATGACCGACGACTTATAATGAACTCATTAGGAGCAGGAATAGGCATATCATTACTATCAAGTAGCAATGGAAGTAAATCCCCTGATTCATGTGTAATAGTTTCTACTTTCATAGTCTCTCCTAACTTTGAACTAAAGATAGTAGAAAACAAATAACTTTACAAAATATTACTTATACGATTTTTTATATTTACTTTTTATTGAATAATAAAAAAGCCTCTCTAAACTTAACGTTTAAAAGAGGCTTTTATTTTAATCTATTCATTTGTTTTATAAATACTAATCTAATTATAAATCAAAATTAACTTAACACTAATAACTTTATATCATTTAAAATGGAATATCGTCGTCAAAATCAATTGGCGGTTCCATTGGGTTTGACGCGCCACCCGATTGAGCAGGCTTAGGTGCAAAACCACCTTGCTGTTGAGGTGCACTTTGCTGCCCTGATTGCTGCGGGGCAAAACCACCTTGATTTGAACTACTCTGCTGCTGTGGCGAATAGCTGCCTTGCTGCTGTGGTGCGCTTTGCTGTGCAGGCTGCTGACTAGGTGCAAAACCACCTTGGTTTGAGCTACTTTGCTGCTGTGGAGCTTGGTTTGCGTACTGCTGCTGGCCTTGCTGTTGAGCATAGTTATTTTGTTGCTGACCACCACCTTGATACTGACCACCACCTTGTTGCTCGCCACGGCCGCCTAGCATTTGCATTTGGCCGCCCATATCGACAACAATCTCAGTCGTGTACTTCTCTTGACCACTTTGATCAGTCCATTTACGTGTCTGCAAACGGCCTTCAATATAAACCTGTGAGCCTTTACGTAGATACTCACCCGCCACTTCAGCTAATTTGCCAAATAACACCACTCGGTGCCACTCGGTGCGTTCTTGTAACTGGCCTGTGTTTTTATCTTTCCAGCTATCTGTAGTGGCAATACTGATGTTTGCAACACCATTGCCATTTGGCATATAGCGCACTTCAGGATCTTGTCCTAGATTACCTACTAAAATTACTTTGTTAACACCGCGTGCCATGGCACCCTCTCCTCACACTATTAATGCAAGCCAAGTACTTGCTTAGCTTGGTTTAAATCAAACTGTTTATCATCTATCTTAAGATAGCTGCGATTTTCTTCACTAACGACTATCGCTTCGATCACACCCGGTAGCGCAACAAGCTTGTCAGCCACTACCTCCGCTTGCTGTGGGTCAGACAGCTCAGTAATTAAACTAATAATTTTACTTTTTGGTGGGATCTGCATTCGCCATGCAATAAACAACCATATTACCCCAACACAGGCCACCGCCGCAAACACTGCATTAACTTCACTGTATTGAGCAATGTAACCACCTAATATCCCACCTAAAAAATGCGCCAAAAAATTGCCCCGATGAAAAAACCCCCATCGCAGAACCTTTTTGTGATGCGGGCGCAATCCGAGAAACTAACGCAGGCATCGTGGCTTCTAAAAAATTAAAGGCAATAAAATACAGTAGCATACAAACCGCAATCCCTATAACTGAGTTAGCCCATAGCATTAAGCTAAATGAACTTATTATCAGTAAGCCGATAGCAGCTAAAAAGGTTTGTTTCTCTTTTTGTTTACGAATCGCAATAATCATAAGCGGTGCCATCAATACAAAGGCTAATAATAGTACCGGAATATATAGTTTCCAATGTACATCAGCACTTAAGCCGTCGGCAATGAGTTGCCCTGGTAATACCACAAATAAGGTTGTTAGCGACAAATGTAATAACATCACCCCTAAATCTAAACGTAATAATTGGGGATGGCGGCTCAGTTTTCGAATGTCGCTAAGCGTGGCAATTGTATCGCCTTTAGGGGCTTTATTAACTGCACTGGGCACGACAAAAAGAATGATCCCAATGCCACACAGTGCAAGTATTGCCGTTAACCAAAATACACCTGAAATACCGAATGAGGCCGCAACCATAGGGCCTAACAACATAGCAAAAGCAAAACTTAATCCAATACACATGCCAATGACGGCCATTACTTTGGGGCGCTGTTCATCACGGCTTAAATCAGCAGCCAGTGCAAGCAATGCGCTGGCAATGGCACCCATCCCTTGTAATGCTCGACCAACCGTCACCCAATAAATAGAATCGGCTAATGCGGCTATCACTGAGCCAAATGCGAAAATAAGCAAACCCACTACAATAATAGGTTTACGCCCAAACTTGTCTGATAACCACCCCATGGGAATTTGTAGTAGGGCTTGTGTCAAACCGTAAGCCCCAATTGCCAGCCCAATCCACATTGGCGATACATGCTCAAGTGATTGACCATAAATGGCCAATACAGGCATAAGCATAAAAAGCCCAAGCATGCGAAAAGCAAATACGCTGGCAAGCGATAACGCAGCACGTTTCTCAAGAAGGTTTAAAGATTGATTTGACATATTACCCGTTTATTCAGCTTAGTTAAGCGCGCAACAGTCTATCAAAAAAATTCAGTCTAACTGATACTTTTTTAAGATTTGATCGAACTTTCCTGCATGATCTAAACGCTCAAAAGCATTCTTTAACTGTTCAATAGTAGACTGACTGACGCTTTGCTTACTTAATGCAATGTAAACTGGCTCTTGATTAACAATCAGCGGCGCTATTTCAATTTCAACAAAATCAGGATTGTGCTGTGTTTGGTAAATAATATTGTACTTTTCTTCTAAGAAGCCAGAAATACGCCCATGGCGCAATAAATTTAACTTATGTTGATTATCAGGCACATAAAGAAACTGACTTTCAGAGTCAACTTCCTGCTTCATACGCGCTTCAAACTTTGCACCATAATAAGCGCCCCTTTGAATTGCAACGGGTTTTGGCAAAGAAAATAACGCTTCAATTGACTTTACGTAATAAGGCGTTTTCGCATTCGTGGCAAATATAATGTTTTCTTGACGTTGGGGGCCTATAAAATAAGCGAATCGCATTCTCTGAGCTGTTTTAGATACACTGAGCATGAGGTCTATCTCCCCCGACTCCAGCATTTTTAATGCTCTCCCCCAGGGGATACTTATAAACCGATAACCACACCCTGCGTCATCTAACAACGCCTTGGCAAAGTCAACATCTAGACCATGCCACCGTAATTGCGCATCTTGTTGAGATTGTGCTGAATAATTTTCAAAGCGTACAATAAGCTCACAATCATGCGCTTTAGCTATCGCCATATTAAAAAAACAGCATAACAGCACAATAAAAAGTGGCCGGGTTATACCTAACAAAGTAACTACTCTCAAGTTGATCCTAACACCAAGTTTAGTTCGTTTAGTAAAGATAAGTTAATTTTTGGCAAAGTATGCGATACTGTTGCGCTAACAATTGTTGCCACTCAACTCTGTAATTAGGTCAAAATGGATAAAATAGAAGTCAGGGGCGCTCGTACGCACAATTTAAAAGATATTTCGCTCACTATTCCGCGAGATAAACTCATCGTTATCACTGGGTTATCTGGGTCCGGAAAATCTTCATTGGCATTTGACACGCTCTATGCGGAAGGCCAAAGGCGCTATGTTGAATCCTTATCTGCCTATGCTCGGCAATTCCTTTCTTTAATGGAGAAGCCAGACGTTGACCATATTGAAGGTCTATCTCCTGCCATATCTATTGAGCAAAAATCAACATCTCATAACCCGCGTTCCACGGTCGGTACTATTACCGAAATTTATGATTATTTGCGTTTACTTTTTGCCCGAGTGGGTGAACCTCGCTGTCCAACGCATGATTTACCCTTAGCCGCTCAGACAGTCAGCCAGATGGTAGACTCAGTACTTGAGCAGCCACAGGGTAGTAAACTGATGTTGCTAGCACCGGTGGTCAAAAACCGCAAAGGTGAACATGTTAAATTGTTAGAACAGCTATCTAGCCAAGGTTATATACGTGCTCGCATCGACGGTGAAGTATGTGATTTATCCGATCCGCCTACACTAGAGCTACATAAAAAGCATACTATTGAAGTGGTTGTTGATCGTTTCAAAGTAAAAGAGGGTTTACAACAACGTCTCGCTGAATCTTTTGAAACTGCACTTGAGTTGTCTTCAGGTATCGCTGTAGTTGCCAATATGGACGATGCAGGCGCTGAAGAAATGATATTTTCGGCTAATTTTGCCTGCCCAACCTGTGGCTATGCTATGACCGAATTAGAGCCTCGATTGTTTTCTTTTAATAACCCTGCTGGTGCGTGTCAAAGTTGCGATGGTTTAGGTGTCCGCCAATATTTTGATCCTCACAGAGTGGTTCAAAATCCAGAACTTAGCCTAAGTGGTGGTGCAATTAAAGGCTGGGATAAACGCAGCTTTTATTATTTTCAAATGCTGCAAGCCGTTGCAGAACATTATAAGTTCGATTTAGAGGTTCCTTTTCAAGCGCTCAGTGAAGATGCAAAGAGCGTAATTTTACAAGGCTCAGGCAACACTAAAATTGCCTTTAATTATCGTAATGACCGTGGTGACCTTATTACGCGCAATCATGAGTTTGAAGGCGTGTTAAACAACATGAATCGTCGCTATCGCGAAACTGAGTCAAGCTCTGTACGCGAAGAGCTAAGTAAATACCAAACCAGTCAAGCATGCCCAAGCTGCCATGGTTCTCGCCTTCGCGAAGAAGCGCGAAACGTATTTATTGGTCAAACAACTTTACCTGAAGTGACCACCATGAGTATCGGTGAAACAATGCACCTCTTTGAAACACTCACATTAGAGGGTCAAAAGGCGCAAATTGCTGATAAAATACTCAAAGAAATACGTGACCGTTTGTCTTTTTTGATTAATGTCGGTTTAAACTACCTATCACTTGATCGCAGTGCTGATACTTTATCTGGTGGAGAAGCTCAGCGGATCCGTTTAGCCAGTCAAATTGGCGCAGGCTTGGTCGGGGTAATGTACGTACTTGATGAACCCTCAATAGGCTTACATCAACGAGACAACGACAGATTATTAAGCACTTTAACGCATTTACGCGATTTAGGTAACACCGTTATCGTGGTTGAACACGATGAAGATGCCATTCGAGCTGCTGATCATATTATCGACATTGGTCCTGGAGCAGGTGTACATGGTGGTTATGTCGTCGCACAAGGTAGCAGAGATGACATTGTAAATAACCCAGACTCTCTCACCGGGCAATATCTCAGTGGTGTTAAAGCCATTGATGTACCAAAGCAACGCCATCAAACCAACGATAAGTGGCTAGAGCTTTTTGGCGCGTCAGGCAACAATCTAAAAAATGTTGACTTGCGTATTCCATTTGGGCTAATGACTTGTATTACAGGGGTTTCAGGTTCTGGTAAATCAACTTTGATCAACGATACCCTGTTTAAACTTGCCCATACTGCACTCAATGGCGCAACCACCGCAGAACCAGCAGCACATAAATCAATCTCAGGGCTGGATCATTTTGATAAAGTGATCGATATAGATCAAAGCCCAATAGGCCGAACGCCTCGTTCTAACCCAGCCACATACACCGGTATTTTCACCGCTATTCGTGAACTGTTTGCTGGCACACAAGAGGCTCGTTCTCGCGGCTATAAGGTCGGTCGTTTTAGCTTTAACGTAAAAGGTGGCCGCTGTGAAGCTTGCCAAGGGGATGGTGTGATCAAGGTTGAAATGCACTTTTTGCCTGATGTTTATGTTCCTTGCGATGTATGTACCGGTAAACGATATAATCGTGAAACATTAGAGGTACTGTATAAAGGCAAAAATATCCACGAAGTGTTAGAAATGACAGTGGAAGATGCACAACAGTTTTTCGATAAAATCCCTGCGATCAATCGCAAGCTAACAACGTTAATGGACGTTGGTTTATCATATATTCGTTTAGGGCAAGCTGCGACCACTCTCTCTGGTGGTGAAGCGCAACGTGTTAAATTAGCGCGAGAACTATCGAAACGAGATACTGGCAAAACACTCTATATTTTAGATGAACCAACGACAGGTCTTCACTTTCACGATATTCAGCAACTACTCGTGGTACTGCATAGGCTGCGTGACCACGGCAATACGGTCGTAGTTATTGAGCATAACTTAGATGTGATCAAAACGGCTGATTGGATTGTAGATTTAGGGCCTGAAGGTGGTGCCGGAGGCGGGGAAATACTCATTGCAGGTACACCCGAAGAAGTAGCATCGTGTGAGCAATCGCATACAGGGACTTACCTAAAGCCTTTACTTTAATTAGCAAAGGAATGTAGTTTAACTACATTCCTTTTCCACAATAACAATAATTTATGTCACAGCTACCTCATTATTTCTCTCTCAAAGATAAACTAAAACACTACCATCAGCAATTAACCGTATTCTGGTCATCGCTCAACTTAGCTCAGCGCTGTTACTTTCTCGCTATACTCTGCAGCATACTTTACCTTAAAAGTGATACACCAAGCACCACTTTGATAACGGCTATAACGACTTTGGTACTTGTTGCAATGATCAGCGAGTTTTGGCCTAGGTTTGCTCAAGTTTGGGATAGTTTGCCAGGTAAGGCTATTATTTTGCTATTTTACGGTTTTGTTGCAAATTACGCTTTAGTTCAAGCGTCAGGCGCAGTTAACAACATTGCAGGAGTCAGTGCAGAACACCTGCCCTATACTCATAACTTAGCCGTACTCATTTCAGTACCTGTGTGGTTTTTTATAACCAGCTTAGTCGTATTGCTTATTATTCAATTCGCGATTCCTATCTACATTTTTCTCCTGCTACTACTGCGTCCCTTTGGTTTACATACAATGTGGCATGCACCGAATTATCGCTTTGCAATTATCACGGGACTCATTCGCTTTGGTGCGGGTCTATTTTTGCTTGTACAATTAGCCTTATTATCTACCTATACAGGTGCTTTAAAGGAAGTAAGTAAAACCGTAACTAATATAATCAATGGCCTTGAGACAGATTTAACTGTAAATATACTAGTCCCGTCAGCACAAAAGAAAGCTTCTGCGTTGAAAGAAAATCCAGAGTTAGCAACAACGTTGTCTGAATTAAACGCAAAAAATGACGTATTGAGTCAACGAGCCACTGCCTATGAGCAAAAGATTACCAACATTTTAAGTCACTTTATTTTTGATCACGAAGCCGACTTATATTCTCGCTGTGATCATACCAAGGGCAGTCGAGTTATTGAGCTTAATGACTATGAAATACTTGAAATTATAAGGCACAATACGACTGAAGATACACACTATACTTACCAAGTTAAGCCTTGCATCTCAGCCGCTATCGGCCATCAATTTAAGCCTCAGAAACCATAAAACCAGATAACGGCTCGCGCTCCTGCTCTGACAAAGACCTAGAGCGCTTAGCTGCAAAATCATAACGCACCATAACGGTTTTTCCTTCAGCGCAACACTCTCCATGTTGCCATGCTTGCTGTACTATCACAAAAGAGCTATTACCGATGTGCTCAATGGCGGTTTTAATTTCCACTTCTTGGCCATAAAATAATTCGCCTTTGAAGAGTACCTCAACCTTTGCGACAATCAATTTCCATTGATGTGGATTAAGATCTGGGGTGAATATTTTAAAAATAGGCACTCTTGCCGCTTCAAACCACACGGGGAGTACGGTATTGTTTATATGACCAAGTACATCGGTTTCGCTAAATCGCGGCATCAATTTTTCAGACAACATAATAATTCCAATAACTGTAGGTAAAAGAATGACAGATTTTATACGCGTTTATGACAATGCGCTAAGCGCTGAATTTTGCGATCAATTCATAGACCTTTTTGAGCAAAGTCCACATTTAAAACAAGGGACAACCTCAGGCGGTGTCGACCTTACCAAAAAAGTGAGCCAAGATCTGTATTTAAACTCCTACCAAGAGTATGCTCAGCCTCTTCAGCATATACAACAAGTTACCGCCGAGCATGTGTATAAATACATTGAAGAGCACTTATTTATGATCATTGGTGCATTTGGCCTCAAAGTATATCACCCAAAAACCGGGCAGCCTGTTGATGTCACCTTTGAGAACTTTGCTGAGGTTGGTAAGCCGCAATTACCTGTACTAATTCAGCAGCTGTTTCGACTTGGTAACATTCAAGCGCAAAAGTATGAAATAAACAAAGGTGGATACCCTTATTGGCACAGTGAAGTCTACCCACAACACGATCACAATAACGCGCTACACCGAGTGCTGCTATTTATGTTTTATCTTAACGATGTGAGCGAAGGCGGTGAAACCGAGTTTTATTATCAACAGAAAAAAATAGCACCAAAGAAAGGCTCTATGGTTATCGCCCCAGGCTACTTTACCCATACCCACCGAGGTAATAAGCCAGTTTCAAATGATAAGTATATCCTAACATCTTGGGTATTATTCAACCAGGCTGAACAAATATACGGAGCCCCTACGAGCTAACAAATAAAATCGTGGTACCTAAATTAAATACGATTGATGAACTGGTACCACGCTTGTAATAAGTCCATAAAGTCCTCAAAGCCGCAACCACTGACTAAACCATGCTCGTCAAGCTCAAGCGCGTCATCGGCATAATGACTGATATCATCTGCTTGGTGAAACAATGCATGTGCTTCAAATAATGCCTCTTCACAAGAGAGCGTAAGGCGCACTTCAGTACCTTCGATCACTAATGTTTGTTTATTTTGAGGCAATGCCTTTGCTAAATTGATAAGCGATAATACATCGTCATATGCAAGCTCCTCATTAAGCCAACGTCCGACCAATGCATGCTCATCACTCACTCTAATTTTAAACCCTGTGATTGGGTCGCGAATAAATTGATACTCCAAAATACCACTCAATCTAGTTTTGTTTATTCCTTATTATACGCTGCTAACCTTGAGACATACTACGCAAACTAGGATAATGTGCTTTCTTTATTATTAATGAGTCAAATAATGACCGCTTTTAGTATTCTATTTCCAATCATATTCGTTGTATTTAGTGGTTATGCCTGTGCCAAGCTAAACATCTTTAGTACCTCAGCATTAGATGGATTAAGGCAATTCATATTTAACTTAGCAATACCTGTTTTTCTTTTTATCAACATGTATCAGGCTGATCTTACCCAAGCATTATCGGGTTCGGTTATGTTGAGTTTTTACCTACCTGTATTCGCGGTGTACTTGATAAGTTGTGGCGTCTTAAAACTGCTTATGAATAAAAGCCTAGCGGATAGTGCTACAATTGCGTTAGCAAGTACTTACTCAAACACCATATTAGTTGGTTTGCCTGTCATTATTTCAAGCCTAGGTGCCGAATATGGCGCCATGGTATTTATGATTATTACCTTTCATAGTGCCTTATTATTTAGCTGTACTTTTATATTTGCGAGCAACTTTCAAAGTCGTTTTATAGATACCATTAAGCCCTTACTACTGAATCCAATCGTTATGAGTATTAGCTTAGGCTTAGTATGTAATTACCTCAGTATGCCCATTTCAGATACCATTCAAACAGCCCTAACGTTACTATCTGAACCCGCAATCGCTGGGGCTTTATTTGCTTTGGGAGCAAGCTTAAACAATTACTCAATAAAACACGCGTGGCAAAGTGCCTTATTTATCAGTTTAACTAAATTGGTTTTATTACCATTAACTGTATTTGTCATGGCCAAGTGGGCAATGCAACTTCCTTCAAAACACGTAGCAGTGCTGACCTTAATGAGTGCGTCACCATTGGGCGTAAATGCCTACCTAGTCGCTCGCCAACTAAAATGCCAACAGGCAGTGTTGGCAAGTAGTGTTGTGTTATCAACCGTATTAAGTATATTTACGCTAGCCGCATGGTTAACGGCGCTCGTAACTTGAATAATGAGTATATTTAGCCGCATCAATAATTGCCCACAAATGTACCACTGCGCCAATGACTGGCGGTACAACTAAAAACCATAAGGCATAACCACCAAACACAACAATTGCAAAAATCAACGCCGCTAAAATGCGCCCTTGTACCAACTGGCCTAAACCAGGAAAAAATATATTACAAATGGCCGCAATTACGTTACCGCCTGAACCTTGTTCTGCCATGGCATCCTCTCTTGTTATTTACTAAATCTAAAAATTATATTTCTGACTAATTCAATACACTTACTATGCCAATTTTAATTTGATTAAAAATCAACAACTAATAAAAAAGCAGCCTTCCTATCTAATTATAAAGTTAGCCTAAAAGGCTAACTTTTGGTGTAAATGTTAGTTATCATTGAACAAAAATAAGACTAGGATGACCTATGTTATACCGTATTACTCGCCCGCTCAGTAATTTCGTAGAGCGTTATTTGCCCGATCCATACATCTTTGTACTGTTGTTAACTATTATCGTACTCGCTTTAGCCAGTATCGTCACCCCATTATCACCAATGCAAACAGTACAAGTTTGGGGTCAAGGGTTTTGGCAACTACTTAGCTTTGCCATGCAAATGCTGCTAATTTTACTTGCAGGATATATGCTTGCCAGTGCTCCTTTGTGTATAGCAGCATTAAACACATTAGCCAAACAAGCCAAAACCCCGGTTATTGCTATCATCATGATCACCGTTGTCGCCATGCTCGCAAGCTGGATAAACTGGGGTTTTGGGTTAGTTGTGGGCGCGCTTTTTGCCAAAGCGCTAGCAAAGCATGTTTTAGTAGATTATAGAGTTTTAGTTGCTAGTGCCTACTCAGGGTTTATTGTTTGGCATGGTGGCCTGTCTGGTTCAGTACCACTAACTATTGCTAGTGAAGGTCACTTTTCATACTCAGATATTGGCGTTATCACGACGCAAAGTACATTATTTTCGCCTTTTAATTTACTCATTTTAGCTTTGTTATTACTATTTTTACCTATTTTGAATACGCTACTATTGCCACCAAAAGAGCAGCAAGTGCTCATAGAAAAAGCCAAGTTAACAGAACAAACAGGGCAAAAATCCAAGATTAAGGGCACTTTAACTCCAGCTCAAAAACTTGAACACAGTAAACTGTTGGGCGTCCTTGTTGGGATTTTAGGATGTACATACCTATTCCATTACTTTGTGTTTGCCAGTGGTAAATTAAATTTAAATAGCGTGATTACTATCTTCTTATTTTTAGCTATTTTGCTACATCAAACCCCTGCGCGTTTGCTGGCAAGTTTACATAGTGCCATTGCTGGTGGGGCCGGTATTGTGATCCAATTTCCTTTTTATGCAGGTATTATGGCTGTTATGGTTGAATCAGGACTAGCGCAACAAATTTCCTCTGCATTTGTCTCAATAAGTAATGCTGAAACACTACCATTTTGGAGCTTTCTTAGTGCTGGTTTAGTTAATATATTTGTGCCATCAGGAGGTGGTCAATGGGCAGTGCAAGCCCCTATTGTGATACCAGCAGCACAAATGTTAGATGCCGATATAGCACGCGTGGCAATGGCGGTAGCTTGGGGTGATGCGTGGACCAACCTAGTCCAACCTTTTTGGGCCCTGCCCGTGCTCGCTATCGCAGGCTTAAAAGCCAGAGACATTATGGGGTTTTGTTTGATTCAGCTAATTTTCAGTGGCATTGTCATTGCAGCTATGCTCACTTGGGCATAGCTGCGAACCTTGCTTAACTAGAAAGTAGTTTCATAGGCAGACTCAAAATCACGTTTTCTGAGTCTGCAAAGTGCATCATTACAGCGATATGCCCAGTAGCAACCAATATATACATTATCGCTGAAAACACCTGTCCATACCTATCTAACGGTAATAAATGCGAAGCATGTCGAGCACGCCATTCAAATAGTATTTCAAAGCTACCAATAAATAAAAAGAATACCAGCAACATTAAACCGAATATGTAGCTTATCCACAAGCCAAATAAAACACCTGCCATACAAACAGTTAAGCCTACCCAAGACTTCATCGAAAAACTAATACTTTTCAAAACGTGTCCGCCATCTAACGGCAAAATAGGCAATAAGTTAAATAAGTTAAGCAATGCGCTAAGTACTGCAACTCCAGCAAAAATCTCCATATCCGTAGCATAATACAACACCACGCCCAAAACAGAGGTGATCAAGCCAAACGCAGGACCCATTAGAGATATCACGACGTCTTGCCAACGAGTCGTGATTTTGTCATCACTAACAGCAAGGCCACCCACAAACGGAATAAGATAAATACCTTTCGTTTTAATATTAAAATACTGCATAGCACGAACATGACCATATTCATGTATTACCAAACATGCCACTAGCATTAATGCAAAAGGCCAAGAGAATAACCAGGCATATCCCGCAACCGATGCGCCTGCCAATGCTGCTTTTATGACTTTCGCACTTTTAAAAACTTTAAAGCCCAAGGCGGCAAGTCCAATAAGACTTTTTTTATTTTCACTATGCGGTGCTGGCAGTGCTAACCATTGCCAAGTTGCACCATCGACTGATACGCCTAATTGCTGCTGCTTTAATTGCGTTACATCAAACTGCAAAATACCTTGTTCATAAGCACACTGAACAACTTCTGGTGACTGCTTATCTATAGGCAAGGCCTGTTGTTCACAAAACACTTGTACTAGCTGCTCACCGTGCAACAACACTGAAAATGTTTGGCTTAATACAGTAAATTCAATTCTCGTCATGATCTTAAACGTTAGCTTTTTTTGTATTATCCCAGCTAATAATGATACTGACAAACGATACATTTACCGATTTTGTCGTCTGCACATTTTATATCTGTGTACTAGACTTGAATGAAGTGTGTGTGAATTAAAGGATATGAATATGACTACAGAAACAAGGCAAGTGATGGTCGTTGACGACTCACAGGCAATTCTTATGGTCATGCAGGCAATGCTAACTGAGTTAGGAATTAATAACATTACCACGTGTACCAGCGCCATAGTAGCAATGGAGAAAGTAGTGCAAGCCCCTCGCCGTTTTGATGCCATATTCACTGACTTGAATATGCCTGAAATGGACGGGATGGAGTTTATTCGCCAATTGGGTGAAATAAAATATCCAGGTGGCGTTGTCATCATCTCTGATATGGATACCAAGATCATCGACCTTGCTGCAAACTTAGCTCGCCAGTCAAATGCCCATCTAATTGGTAATATTTCTAAACCTGTACAGCTAAAAGAAGTTGCTAGATTACTTAAAAAATTAGAGTCTTTTATTGCACCTGAAAAACGTCATATTGCACCTATTACTCAGTCTGAGTTGCTTCATGCGATCAGCCATCGCCAGGTCACTCCTTACTATCAACCAAAAGTAAATCGTGCAAATAAATCTATCGACAGTGTAGAAGTGTTAGCCAGAATCATAACCCCTGAGCATACTCATACTATCTTGCCTGAGCAATTCATTACATTAGCCGAAGATTTAGACCTGATAAATTTAATTACCTTTCAACTATTTGAAAAAGCAACAGAAGAATTTAAAGAGATAAGAACGGAGCTACCCAATAACGTAACTCTCGCGTTTAACCTTTCACCCGTTCAGCTTGATGATATTAATTGTCCAAATAAGTTAGCATTAATCTTAGAGCTAAGTCGCTTAAAACCAGAAGATGTTATTTTAGAAATAACTGAGCATTCACCATTGAACAGTAGTGTGCAACTTGAAACACTCAATCGACTAAGAATGCGTGGTTTTTCTATTTCATTAGACGATTTTGGTACTGGGTTTACCAATATTCAGCAGTTAAAAACACTGCCATTTACCGAAATAAAAATAGACCGCTCATTAATAACTCATATCGATTCAGATCGTTTTTCTCAAGTGATTGTAGATAGCCTAATAGACATTGCGCAAAGTGAGCAAATTGGCATTGTTGCTGAGGGCATTGAGCGCATTGAAGAGTTACAATACTTAGATAGGTATAAACATAACTTATTAATGCAAGGCTTTTTGATAAGTAAACCAAAAGCCAAGACTGAATTCATTCGCTGGATCCACTCTTGGCTTCGTATGATGAACTCAAATTCCTAGTTATCTTCTTTATCAGTTTCGATTAGGTGGCTATGCGCATCAACGCGCTCGCGCCATTTTCGCTTGGCCGCCTGCTGCATATTAGTTGATTGTTCGCGTTCATCAATAATATCCATTCCCATCAACGACTCAAGCATATCCTCCAACGTTACGATCCCTTGAATATCTCCATACTCATCAATAACTAACGCTATATGAATACGCTTCTCTAGTAACGTTTGAAATAGTGACGGCGCATCAAGTGTCTCTGGTACGGTGTACAACGACCTTACTAGCTTACCTATTTTATAATCTTCACCAAGCCTGTGATAAGCCAACATAATATCGTTTTTATGTACAAAACCGACAATATCATCACTATTTTTATCGAAAACTAATATTCTCGAAAAAGCAACTGATCCATGCTCAGATAAATATGCGTTTACTGTTAAATCTTTATGCACTTTGAATAACACTGTACGAGGCGTCATAACGTGTTCTAGTTTTGCATGACGAAAGCGTAGCAAACTTCTTATGGTTTCCGTTTCTTCTTGCTGTAATGCCCCTGCTTCTGAACCTATTTCAGCCATCGCTTCTATCTCTTGACGAATGTAGTGAGCTTCGCTTTCCTTTTTCCCCATTAAACGCGTAAGCATATCAGAGAGTAAGACAAATGGTTTCAGTATCCTCACCAACCATACTAAAGCGCCAGCTACGACTGGAGTGAGTGCTCTCCAATAGGTTGCACCTAGTGTTTTTGGGATAATCTCTGATAATACTAACACCAGTAGAGTCATGATTGCAGAGGCAATTCCTACCGCAGTATCAGAAAATACCACTGCGGCTTGCGCGCCTACACCCGCTGCACCAGCAGTGTGTGCGACTGTATTCAACGTTAAAATAGCCGCTAACGGTTTATCCACACTACTTTTCAATTGCTGGACTCGTTTAGCTAGTTTAGGTTTGTCTTTTTTTAGAACAGCAACATAGCTGGGTGTAATACTGAGCAACACCGCTTCCATCACTGAACATAAAAATGAAATACCAATGGCTAACACCATATACGTAACCAATAAAAACAACCTAAACTCCTTAACTTAATAATGAATCGACACTAATCGCAACTTTGCTGACGTGACCAATATATATGCTATATTGGGTCAAAATATTTACCTACAATAGGCTCAGACATGATTTCACGCACCGCAGCCACTTTACTCTTTTCAACACTCGCAATGCAACTGAATGCAGCACCTTTAGATGAAAAGAAAATCCAGTTTATTGGTCCAATTCCGACTTATAACAGTATAAAACCTAATAATACCGCACATCAGAGTAAAATAATCGAATCGCTATTGCCCAGCTTGCAAAAGCAAACAAAAGCACTAACGATTTTTGGAAATGATTTAAAATGGCAACGCATGGCTGATGTTGATGCGTTGACTATGGCTGGTATCCAAGTACTCAAATTTAACTTCGCAGCGAATCGTTTTATACAAGGTAAGTTAAGTCTCAGTGGCATTAAAAAGGCGCAGGTATTTCTCAATGGAGAACTTCTCTCTGGAAAAGAAAGCTATGATATTCATGCCACTACAGGTGACCATCAATTAATCATCGTGGCTGAACAAGTAGATAACTGGCATGTGGTAAAGATTGACTACACGCCTAATTCTGAGCACGATAGTATCGCGTTACATAACAATAAGCCATTTTCGCTCTCGGCAAAGCAATTATTTGATGCGCCAACAATAAGCGCTATTGGTTTGTCACCTAATGGTCGTTTTTATATTACCACTGAGCGACACTATTCAGATAATAGTGGGAACACACCAATAACAGAGACGGTGCTTAAAGATAGAAATAACAAGATTATCTATCGTTTCGATGGCGTTACTGCTGATAGTATTACATGGCGCAGCGACTCTAAACAACTCGCTTACATGCAAGAGCAGCAACTCAAAGTACTCAATCTTGAAAATTTAACCACTAACACTATTACATCAGCGCTTGAAGGTGCCAGCGGGTTTGAATATTTTAACGACGATACGTTAATTTTTTCTTGGTCTAAAAAGCCATCAGATTCAAAATCACTTGTTAAGCACTACCAAGGTTTAGAAGATAGGTGGTCGTATGCACGTACCAACAGTCAAATATACTTGCTCGATATTCGCTCAGGGCTGATTAACGGGCTTACTGAAGGGAAGTTAAGTCATTATCTTCAAGATCATGATGCACAAAGAAACACTATTTTAGTAAGTCGTAATCCACAAGACTATCAAGCCCCCCCTCATATGCTCACAGAGCTCATTGAAATTAACTTAAATGATGGTAAAAAAATACCCATTGGCGCTTATCGAACCTTTAATCAAGCACAATACGCCAGTAATGGCCTCTATGTTGTAGCAGGGCCAGATTTTGCGAACGGTCTAGGAAGAGCATTACCTGAAGGCACACTTGCCAACAATTATGATGGACAACTTTATTGGTTAGACCGTCAAGGGCAAAACGCTAAGGCATTAAGTAAAGCGTTCGATCCTGCGGTCGGTGATATTACAATACTAGATAACGATGACTTGATCTTGTATGTGTCTGATAAGGATACTAAGCAGTTGTATTTATTTGATGAAAGTAAATCTCATTATAAACACATTAAAACTGATTTAGACGTTGTTGAAGACTTTGCTGTAACACATACAAAACACGCTGACATATTGGTCAAAGGCACGCAGGCTTCTGCTCCACAACAGCTAAAGCGTATCTCTTTAAAAAATAATAATACCAAGCAATTATGGAACTCCAAAGAATTAGCATACCAGCACACAAGCATAGCTAGCTTAGAAGAGTTCAACTTTACTAATCGCTCCGGCGTTGAGATAACAGGCAGAGTATATATTCCAAACAACTTAGACAAAACTAAAAAATATCCTGCGCTTGTTTATTACTATGGAGGCACATCACCCGTATCTAGAGCTTTTACTGGTCGTTACCCTTTTAACCTCTGGGCTGCAAATGGTTACGTTGTATATGTGTTACAACCAACCGGCGCCACAGGCTTTGGTCAAGCATTTTCGGCAAAGCATGTTAACGCTTGGGGAGAATATACGGCGCAAGATATCATCGATGGTACCAAAGCATTCACTCAAGCCTATTCATTTGTAGACCCGAAGCGTATAGGTAATTTAGGGGCGTCATATGGTGGCTTTATGACTATGCTATTGGCAACAAAAACAAATATGTTTAGTGCCTCTATCGCCCATGCAGGTATTTCAAATCTTACCTCTTACTGGGGGCAGGGTTGGTGGGGCTACAGCTACTCTGGCGAAGCATCGAAAAACAGCTTCCCTTGGAATAACCCAACTCTGTATTCTCAGCATAGTCCGGTATTTCACGCAGACAAGATACAAACGCCACTACTACTAATACATGGCGATGCTGATACCAACGTACCACCAGGTGAAAGCCATAATATGTATACTGCATTGAAACTTTTGGGTAAGGATGTAGAGTTAATAGAATACAAAGGCGCAAACCATCAAATTTTGGCCCGTGACCGCAGATTTCAGTGGTGGGACACCATGCTCGCCTATTTTGATATGCACCTAAAGAATCAACCTCAATGGTGGCAACACATTTATCAAAAGTAATTAAGTATTGTGAAAGTGGCCACCGCCACTTTCATATTTACTCATTAATTTGAAGCTCGCATACTTATTCGGACGCACCTCCCTGAAACACTCCTTAAATAACTATAAATTTTCTCAATTGCATGTTTTTAACGCTTTTTATTGCAAAAAAATCACCTTAAGCTTCTCAGTCATGATTTTACAGTGCTAATATAAACGTAATTATTGAATAGATAACGACATTATGAGTATTCAAGTATTATTAGTGGAAGACGATGCGCTATTAGCGAAACGTATTTTAAGCCATTTCGCACAGACAGAATTTACAATAAAAGTTGATAATACCGGTGCAAATGCACTCTCACATATTCATCAAGCTGGCCGCACGGACACGCCGATCTCTTTAGCAATCATTGATATTGTATTGCCTGCTACTGATGGATTAGAGCTGGCCAAAGAAATTAATACACTAACAGATATAGGTGTGATCATGCTTTCTAGTCGCGATTCACAGGCTGATCGCATTGCAGGGCTAGCTCAAGGCGCGGATGATTATGTTTGTAAACCTGTAGATTTGCTTGAGCTTGAACTTAGAGTACGCGCACTCTACAAACGTATTTCACAAAACTCTGAAGAGGAAGATGAATCAGAAGAATTTATTGAATATGCTGATTTTAAACTACACCCAGATAATCGAACGCTAATAAATCAACATGGTGAAGAGTCACGTTTAACAGAGGCTGAACATAAAGTTCTTATCTGCTTAATAGCGAACGCAGGTAAAGCCACATCAAGAGAAAAAATATCAGAGGATATTGGCCAACCAGATTGGAGCCCCAACGATAGAACAGTAGATGTACTGGTTGGTCGGCTCCGTAAAAAGTTAGGTGATGAAAAAGATCAAAAACGAATTGTAACGGTTCGTGGTAAAGGCTATATGCTTTCAGCCTAATAGCGCGTTAGCTGACTGAGTAACCTCTCAAATGCTCGATAACTTAACGCTTCCTTTAATGCATTTAAAGTAATATTTGGTTCGCTGTTTAAATCAGCTATGGTACGTGCAACTTTTAAAATTCGGTGATAAGAACGTGGAGACAATTGTAATTTATCAACTGCTTTGGCCAAGTACTGCTTTTCTTTCTCCGCTAAATGGCAGTAGTATGCAAGCTCACGGTTACTCAACATCGCGTTATTTTTATTTTGTCGCTTTAATGCAATAGAGCTAGCCTTTTCAACACGCAGCCTAATCGCTTCGCTTGTTTCTTCTGCCTGTTCACTTTGCAATTGTGCCGTTGATAAGCGCGGCAGCTCAATTTGTAAATCTATACGATCTATAAATGGCCCTGATATTTTTGATAAATATCTTAAAATTTGTTCTGATGTAGCTCGTTTATCATCATAGCTCCCAGTTGGGCTTGGATTAAGTGCCGCTATCAATTGAAAGCGTGCAGGAAAGTCGACTTGCTGAGCCGCACGCGATATAGTCACGAGACCTGTTTCCATAGGCTCTCTTAACGAATCAAGTACTTTCCTTTCAAATTCAGGTAACTCATCTAAAAACAATACACCATTATGCGCTAAAGAAATTTCTCCTGGTTTGGGTTTTGAAGAACCTCCTACTAAAGCTACAGCTGAGCAAGTATGATGCGGACTTCTAAATGGACGCTTGCGCCAATTATCAGTGTCAATGCGCTTGCCCACTAGTGAATAAACAGACGCAGTCTCTAGCGCAGCTTCAGCACAAAGCTCTGGCATTATAGTAGGCATTCTCTGCGCCAGCATAGATTTCCCTGTACCTGGAGGGCCCAGAAAAAGTAAGTTATGACCGCCAGCTGCTGCAATCTCAAGTACTCTTTTTGCGCTTGCTTGGCCCTTCACCTCATCCATATCAATATCGTTTAACATTGCAGGGGTCGCTTGTTGATATTGTAAGTTTAACGGCAAAGGTTGCTGACCTTGCATATCCAACCAAAGCGATTCGAGCGATGCCACTGCTTTTCTATTCACATTCGGCGCTAAACTAGCTAATGCATCATTTTCTATTGGCAGATAACAGCATCGCTTTACATTTTGTGCCGCCAATACACTTGGTAAAATGGCTTGAACTCCTAATATTTCACCGCTCAGCGCCAACTCGCCATAGAATTCGTAATGCATTAGCTCTTTACTTACTAGTTGCCCAGATGCAACAAGGATCCCGACTGCAATTGCTAAATCATATCGACCGCCTTCTTTGGGTAAATCTGCAGGAGACAAATTTACGGTTATACGTTGCTCTGGAAACAAAAAGCGAGAATTGGTTAAGGCTGAGCGAACTCTCTCTTTCGCCTCTTTCACTGAAGTTTCAGGTAACCCCACAATATGAAAAGCAGGTAAACCATTGCTAAGGTGCACCTCAACACATACCTGTGGCGCGCTGATCCCAACTTGGGCTCGTGTATATATTTTTGCAAGTGACATATCCCTGTCCTAATTTTATACCAACCAGCGTAGTTAAGTACTACCTTATAAAGAAAGCAAGTCCACTCTACAACAAAGTACTAATTTTGCTATTAACTTATCAAAAATTGCTAACGAAGTTCATATTATCAATTGAACGCCTATGACTATTCAGAATATTTAAAAATATGTAGTACAAAGTTAAAACGCATAGCCAATAGCCGAAGAGATAGTGTAACCGCCATAGCAGACAGCATCGTTACTTCTAACGAAAATGACCAATATATCATTTGTGTATAAACAATACCTCCAGCAATACAAGTAATTGCATAAAGCTCGCCTTTTAAAAGGAGTGGAATTTCTCTAGCTAACACATCACGTATTAACCCTCCAAAACACCCTGTTAAAACTCCCATAATAATCGCTGTCGTATCTGGCATACCTATATCCAAGGCCTTTTTAACACCCATAACAGCAAAAAATGCCAACCCAAAGGCATCAGCTACCTGCAGCATTTGCTTTGGTATCGTTCTTTGACTATTTAAAAATAGAACGCAAATAAAAATAGCGCCAAATATTGCCATAAAATAGTGAGTATCATTTAACCAAAAAACTGGAACATCCAAAATAATATCTCGTAATGTACCACCACCAATTCCTGTCACCGTAGCTAAAACCACCACACCAAAACCATCCATGTGTTTGCTATGCGCAATCAATGTTCCTGAAATCGCAAAAACCATTACCCCCAATAAATCAAACCAATGGATCAATTCTGGCATATATATCCCCTACATAAAATTTAATTTAAGAATATTAATTTAAACGATGCAAAGCGAGAAGTGTTTTATCGT